>DATAJN010000632.1:0-4075 GCA_036262105.1 Ilumatobacteraceae bacterium | reverse complement strand
TCGAAATCGAGGGGCGTTTCCGCCGTGATGGTGACTACCGACATGCGTGCCTGGCTTCCATTCAGCAGAGGCGTCGGGCCTATGTGATCAAACGATGACCGACTGCTCGTCCTGCCAACCAAGGCGTCAACACGAGATACGTAAGACCCTATCGGGCTTCAAACGCCACGGGCGGCGTTGCCGAACTTGGTGTACTGACCGCGGAACACCAGCCGCACCGTGCCCGTCGGGCCCGAGCGGTGTTTGGCGATGATCACCTCGGCCATCGCCTTGTCGGTCGACTCCTTGTTGTAGACCTCATCGCGGTACAAGAACATCACCACGTCGGCGTCCTGTTCCAGAGAGCCCGACTCTCTCAGGTCGGACAGCATGGGCCGCTTGTCGCCGCGGGTCTCCAGGTTTCGGCTCAACTGGCTGAGGGCGATGATCGGCACTTCGAGTTCGCGGGCGAGAATCTTGAGACCGCGGCTGATCTCGCTCACTTCCAACTGGCGGTTCTCGGGGTTGGTTCCGCCGCTCATCAACTGGAGGTAGTCGATGACGATCAACGCCAGGCCGGATCGTGCTTTCATTCGCCGTGCCTTGGCGCGGATCTCCATCACGGTGACGCGGGGGTTGTCGTCGAGGTACATCGGAACGTCGAGCCGGTTGATGGCCCGGCCGATCTTGGTCCAGTCGGCCTCGACCAGGCGGCCGGTGCGCAACTTCTGTGAATCGACCTCGGCCTCGCTCGACAGGATGCGTTGGGTCAGTTCAGCGTGACCCATTTCCAACGAGAAGATCAGTACCGGTCGTCGCGCCGTTTGGGCGACGTATGCGGCAATACCCAGACCGAGGCTTGTCTTGCCCATCGCCGGCCGAGCGCCGATGATGTTGAGCGTCGACGGCTGCAGCCCGGAGAGGATCTCGTCGAGGTCGTGGAACCCGGTGGCGGTGCCGGTGATGATGTCGCCGCGTTCGAAGGTCTCTTGCAGCTTGTCCATCGCCAGCGGAAGCAGATCGCTGAGCGATCGGATGGTCGTGAGGTTGACGCGCTCTTCGGCGACCTCGAAGACCTTTGTCTCTGCTTCGTCGAGCGCCTTTGTGACATCGTCGGGTTCGAGGTAGGCGATCTCGGCGATGTCGCTGGCGACGCTGATGAGCTTGCGCAACATCGCCGTGTCTTGCACGATCTTGGCGTAGCGCGAAGCGTTGGAGATGGCTGGCGTCGCGTTCTGCAGTTCGAGCAGTGTCTGCGGTCCACCGATCTCGTCGAGCAAGCCGTTGCGGCGCAACTCGTCGGCAACTGTCACCGCGTCGACCGGCTGGCCAGTCGCGATCAGCCCCCGAATGGCCGCATAGATGTGTTGGTGGCTCGGCTTGTAGAAGTGGTCGACATCGACGCCAAGTTCGCCGACGAGATCGACGACGTCGCGCGACAACAGCAATGCGCCCAGCAGGCTTTCCTCTGCATTGAGGTTATGAGGAGGAACGCGACCTTCGGATCGGCGCGAGGTGCGATCGCGGCTGGAGTCGCGGGAGAAATCAGTCATGGCTGACCTACCTTGCCTGATCGAGCCTGTGAAACGTAAGGACAACAACTTGTGACTTCGCCTGTGGGGCGTGTGTGGACAAGTTCATCGGTTGAGGAACGCCGCAGCCCCGGGCACGGCCGTGGTGAAGGCGCGCCGGGGCTGTGGACAACCCTGTGGGGACAATGTGACGGGTGGTTTACTTGTTGATGACTTCGACCGTGATCGGGAACTCGACATCGCTGTGCAGCTTGGCGGTGACCGTGTGCGTGCCGAGCGCCTTGATGGGTTCCATGTGCAGTTGCTTGCGATCGAGAACGACCTTGGTCTGCTCCTCGACTGCGTGAGCGACGTCGGCCAGCGTGACCGAGCCATACAGCTTGCCTTCGGGGCCTGACTTGGCGGAGATCGTGATGATCTTGGGAACCAGCGTGGAGGCGATGGTTTGCGCGCTCTCGCGATCTTGCGCGTCGCGCAGGTCGCGCGACCGGCGCATCGACGCCGCCTGGGTGACCGCGCCGTCGGAGGCGACGAGGGCATGACCGTGGGGAAGCAAGAAGTTGCGGGCGTGACCGTCGGCGACCTCGACGATGTCGCCGCGCTTGCCGAGACCGCGGCGGTCGGAGCGGAGGATGACTCTCATGCTCAGGCCTCTACCGTCTCGTCGGCGTCGACCTCGGTCGCGATGTCGTCGACTTGGGCCTCCACCTCGGGAACAACAAGGTCGGACTTGAACGATTCGCGACGACCGCCACCGTCTTCACCACGGCGACCGCCGCCATCTTCGTCGCGATCGCGGGGTGGGCGACCGGCGCGGGTTTGGGACACGCGCTTGGTGTACGGCAACAGTGCCATCTCGCGGGCGTTCTTCACAGCGTTGGCGATGTCGCGTTGCTGCTGCACTGTGTTACCGGTGACGCGCCGGTTGCGGATCTTGGAACGATCGCTGACGAAGCGGTTCAACAAGTTGACATCTTTGTAGTCGACGAAGTCGACCTTGTCGGTGACGAGCACGCTCGTCTTCTTCTTGAACTTCTTGTTGATCTCTTTGGGCGCTCTGGCCCGGTTCTTCTTGCTGGTCATCGTGGATTCTTTCTCGGAACGATCATCTTGGGTCTAGAACGGCTCTTCGTCGCCGTACACAGGATCACTGGGGCGGCCGCCACCGGCAGGTGCGGCAGCGGGGCGGGCACCGCCGGCGGGGGTGCCATCAGGCCCGGTGCGCTGCGTGCGCTCGACCTCGGCGCGTGCCCATCGCAGGCTCGGCCCTAGCTCGTCGGCGACAATCTCGACCACGTTGCGCTTCTCGCCCGCACTGGTCTCGTACTCGCGCTGCTCGAGGCGGCCCGTGACCATGATGCGGGTTCCCTTGGTGAGCGACGCTGCGGCGTTCTCGCCCAAGCTGTCCCAGGCGGTGACGTTGAAGAACGACACCTTCTCTTGCCATTCGCCGTTGACTTGATAGCGACGGTTGACGGCCAGCCCGAAGTTGGCGATGCCCTTGCCCCCTGCGGTGAAGCGCAACTCGGGATCACGGGTGAGGTTTCCAACAACGGTGACTGTGTTATCGGCCATGATGGCTCCTACTCTTTTGAGGCTTCTCGACGCAGGGCCGGTCAGGCCGCGGGTTGCGACAGGCCGCGGCGCTCGGCCTCGGAGTCGGGAAGACGGATGAGCTTGTGGCGGACGACGTCGTCTGCAATGCGGAACGACCGCTCGAGGTCGTCGAGAGCGCCACCCGGAGCAAGAAGTTGGTAGACGACGTAGTAGCCGTATTCCTTCTTGTTGATCGGATAGGCAAATTGCCGTCTACCCCACCAGTCGGGTCGGTCGTGAACCGTACCGCCGGCTTTGGTGATCGAGTCGGTGATCGACTTGACCCTGGCCTGAGCAGCGGTGTCTTCGAGGTCACCGTCGAGGATGACCATGAGTTCGTAAGCACGCATCATGCGTGTGCAACCTCCCTTCGGACCCGGGGAGCACCCGGGGCCCCTCTGTGGGGCAGGGCCAATATGACCTGGCGAGTGTAGCGGTGATTGTCGATGTCCACGCTCGTCAGCATGACAAATGGGTGTTACACGGAGCCGAGCCACGAACGATCGGCGACCTCGCCCACCAGCTCGGGACGGGTGAACTGGTGAGCGTGGCGCCACACGTGCCGTCACCGAAGCGACGGCGGGTGGTTATGGACACGGAAGCTTGATCTGAGGTCGCCGCCGTGAAATTTTCTCCACCGGACCGCAATGCAACCCGGCAGAACACACTTTAGGACTACGTTCAATCCGTGGACGTGCATACTTGGATTGAGAACGACCTTGACAGTGTACGCGGGAAATTCAGGGACTCCGTACTGAGCGTGGTTCCGGTGCAACGCTGGGTCGAGCAAGTCGACAGCGGAGGGTCATCAATCGCCCACCTGGTGCTGCACATGGCCCGCCACCAGGACCTGGCGATCACGACTGCGATCCGCAATCATCCGCCGCTGTTCGACGCCCATCGCGAAGCTCTCGGCCTCGATGACGCCCCACCCGCGGTCGGGCTGGCCGAGCGCGAGAACCCGGCCG
>DATAJN010000631.1:0-1758 GCA_036262105.1 Ilumatobacteraceae bacterium | reverse complement strand
GATCGCAGTGACCGCTACCCAACGCACGCCGTGAACTGTTCGACCTCTCATACCAATGCCTCGCCAGGGGCGGCGGCGGGGTGTTGCTTGCCGTGTTCGGGCATGTCGGCGCCGATGCCGGGCACGTCTCGGCCCTGCAGCAGGGCGTGCCAGTAGAACCACTGGAACATCAACTTGCCCAGGTGGTTCATGCGGCTCTCCTTCAACAGGGGCATGCCGACACGCGATGGGAAGTGACCGGGCAAGGGCTCGGTCTCGTAGTTGAAATCGATGAGTAGGCCCTTGCCGAACCCGGTCTCGATGAAGCAGTTGGCATGTCCGTCGAACGTGCTCGACAGGTCGCGGCCCTCGAGGAAGCGGACGATGTTGTCGACCAGCACCTCCCCCTCGAAGTGGGTGACCGACCCGGCCTTCGAGGCCGGCACGTTGGTGGCGTCGCCGATGGCGAAGATGTTCTCTTTCGCCAAGGTCTGCAGGGTTGACTTGTTCGTCGGGACGAAGTTGAGCTCGTCGCCGAGACCGTCGCTTCGACCCACGTAGTCGGCACCGCTGTGCAGCGGGACCACCACGGCCAGGTCGAACGGCAGCTCGCGGCCGTCGTATCCGACGAGTTTGCCGCCGATGCCATCGACCTCACCCGTGTTGAACTCGGTGACGAGGTGGACACCCTTCTCCTCCAGCAGCGAGCCGAGCGTTGCCGAGGCGACCGGCTTGGTGAACGCCCCGTCGAGCGGTGTGGCGTAGGTGATCTCGACTTGGTCGCGGATGCCGCGCTCGGTGAAGTACCAGTCGGCCAGGAAGCAGAACTCGAGTGGGGCCACTGGGCACTTGATGGGCATGTCGACGACGTTGACCACGAGCCGGCCGGCGTCGAACTCGGCCAGCGCCGCCTGGAGCGCCGAAGCGCCCGCCAGGTCGTAGAACGTGAACACCTTCTCGTTCCACCCGGGCCCGGTGAGGCCTTCGGTCTCGTCGAGCGCCAGGTGTGAACCGGTGGCGATCACCAGAAGGTCGTAGGCGATCTCACGACCGTCGGCCAGCACCACCATGTCGCGCTCGCTGTCGACGCGCTCGATGCCCGACTCGATGAACTCGACGTCCTTGTGCAGTTGCTGCTGGCGAGGCCGAACGATCTCCTGCTCGTCGGCCAGGCCGAACGGCACGAACAACAGCCCTGGCTGGTACAGGTGAAGATTGTCCTGGTCGACCACCGTGATGGTGACGTCGCCGTGGGCCTTGTGGTAGTGGCGGTGCAATCGGTTGGCGACCAATGTGCCACCCGTGCCGCCACCGAGGATCACGATTCGTTGAGTCATCCGGACCTCCTTGTCGGTGTCCAGTCTGCGCAGCTCATACCCCTGGGGGTAGGGGCAAACGTCCCCCACGCCGTCAGCGGTTGGGAGGTCTGGAGCGGAGCAGGTCCTTGGCGATGTGGGTGATCTGCATTTCGTCGGTGCCGCCGTAGATCTGAAGGGCTTTGGCGTCGCGGGCGAGTTGTTCGAGACCGAACTCGGCCATGTAGCCGTTGCCACCGAACAGCTGCACGGCTTCCAAGGCGACCTCGGTGGCGGCGCGGGCTGAGTACAGCTTCATTGCCGAGGCCTCCGCGAGGCTCAGTGGCTTGCGATCGTTGATCGCTTCGATGTAGCGGAACACCAGGTTCGACACATTGAGGCGGGCAATCTCCATCCTGGCGAGCTTGTCCTGGATGAGTTGGAACTCGCCGATGGGGCGCCCGAACTGCACCCGGTCGTTGGC
>DATAJN010000630.1:0-3749 GCA_036262105.1 Ilumatobacteraceae bacterium | reverse complement strand
ACCTCATGTGGCCTGAGGATGCCGACCCGTCGGCTTTGGCGGCGAGCGCCGCAAGCTACGCAGATGCAGGCGTTGACCTGGTGATCTTCTCGATGCGCAACCCGTATCGCGCCGCCCGCCTCGGGCCACTCGCCGACGCCTTGAGAGCGGCGAGTTGAAGCACACAGGGATCAGTCGATGTCGATGCTGACCGTGCCGTTGTCGACCTTCACCGGGTAGGTCTTCAGGTTCACGCGGATCGGCACGCCCCTGCCCTCGCCGGTTCGGTAGTCGAACCTCCCGTTGTGCTTCGGGCATTCGATGATGTTGTCCATGACCAACCCGTCGGCGAGTAACGCTTCCTCGTGCGTGCACAGGCCGTCGGTCGCATAGAACGTGCCATCCGGCGCGCAGAAGATCGCGTACTGGCAACCAAGATGCTCGAACGGGATGACATCTTCCGGATCGACGTCACCGACCGCAGAGGCCTCGACCCAGTTCGGCACAGTCGAACCGCTCAGCCCGCGCGGACCGTGCCGCTGATCGGCGCGTTCGCGGTGCGATCGAGTTGGCGGTGGATGAAGTGCTCGGGATCGCGGCGCTGCTCCAGCAGTACCGGTACGAACTCGCGGAACGCGGCAGCGATGCTGACCGCCGCCGGTGGAAGATCGTCTTTGATCTCGGCATGCAGTTCAGGAAGGGCGTGGAACGGAACCATCGGGAACATGTGATGTTCGACGTGGTAGTTCATGTTCCAGTACACGAAGCGCGAGATCGGGTTCATGTAGACCGTGCGGCTGTTGAGCCGGTGATCGGTGACGTTGTCGGCGAGGCCACTGTGTTGCGTCAACCCGGTCATCAGGTGATGCCACGCTCCGTACAGCCGAGGCAACCCGATCACCATCGCCGGCAGGATGCTGCCCGAACCGACGCAGGCCACCACGACCGCTGCGTAGATCAACAGCCAAGCGCGCGCCGTCCAGTACGTCTTGGTGCGCTCGCTCTCGGGCACGAACGTCGCTTCTTCCGCCGTGAGCCGGCCCGAGGCGTGGATCGCCATGTGCTTGAAAGCGAGTGGAACATCGAACAGGCCGATGAAGTTGGCGACGATGTGCCAGACCTTGGGCGGGCGCATGGCGATGATCTCCGGATCACGACCGACGATGATCGTGTCGGTGTGATGTCGGGCGTGGCTCCATCGCCAGACGGTGGGATCGCGCATGATCATGAAGCAGGCAATGTTGTAGACGACGGTGTTCATCCATCGCGTCTTGAAGGCAGTGCCGTGCCCGCATTCGTGCCACCGGGAATCGGAAGCCGATCCGTAGAGCACTCCATACGCCGCGAAGCAGAGGAGCGACCACACCGAGAACCACAGGTAGACACCGAGCCCGGCGAAAAGCACGAGCAAGCCGAGCCACAAGGCCGTATCGCGGATGGCGGGGCCGTTGCGTCGATGCATCATCTCCTTCATCCGCTTGCGCGGCACGTCGGTTCGATACCACTGAGCCTGCGACAGACCGAGCTCCACAGCCCTCCGGGAGTCCTCACCGAGCAATGAGTAATCGCGATCCGCTCCGATGACACGGCATCGTAGCTGGCGTTCCCATCGGCCAAGATGGTCGGACTCATGAACCAGAAGCGTCGATCTCTCGTCTTGATCATGAGCAGTCTGCTCGCGGTCTCGTGCGGCAGGGACACATCGTCCACACCACTCTCGTCGGACCGCATCCGCGAGTCGGCGGTGCAAATCGCCGCTACGGGCTGTCGAACGTTCGAGGTCCAAGGTGCCGGGATGATGGTCGGTGACGGGCGCGTCGCCACGGTCGCCCACGTCGTCGCAGGTGCGACAAAGGTGGAAGTTCGAGGTGCGCACGGCACTGCCGACGCAACAGTCGTGTACTTCGATCCGGTTCTCGATGTGGCTGTGCTCAAGGTCGACCCGCGCCTGGCTCCGCCGATCGCGATCGGCATGGCCGTCAAGGGTGATCACGGAACCGTGTTCGTCTATCGGGATGACGCGTCGGTCCAGAAGACGGCAGATGTGCAGCGGGTGGTCGATATCCGCACTGCCGACATCTACGGCGAGGGCAAACACTTGCGCCCGGGCTACGAACTGCATCTCGATATCCGTGAGGGCGACTCCGGCGCGGTCGTGGTCGTGGGTGACAAGGCCGTAGCCCTCGTGTGGGCTACGAGCAACCAAACCGAGGCTCGCGCCTGGGCAATGAAAGCCTCGCTCGTGGCCGACCATCTGGCGGCCAGTACGGCGGTCGACAACGGCCACTGCACCTGACGACGCTGCAGCGTGAATGCCAGGCGCTGCGGACGTGGCATATTGGCGACCATGACGGCAGCAACCAAGCCACGCTTCATCCGCGCCGACGGCCCCGACAAGGTGACTGGAAGCGGGCGATACACCGCCGACCTCACGCTCACCGGGATGCTCGCCGCCAAGTTCCGGTACGCCGACATCGCCCATGCTCGAATCGTCAGGCTCGATGTCGCTGCGGCACGGGCGATCCCAGGGGTGATGGCAGTGCTCACCGCCGACGACGTCCCCGACGTGCACTTCGGACCCTTCGTGCAGGATCGCACGCTGTTCGCCCGCGACGTCGTGCGCTTCGAAGGGGAAGTGCTCGCCGCAGTGGCAGCCACCACCGCGGCAATCGCCCAACGAGCTGTCGACGCGATCGTCGTCGAGTACGAGCCGCTGCCGCTCGTCACCGACCTCGAAACAGCGCTCGCTGCGGACGCCCCTCTCGTTCACACCGATTGGGCCTCGTACGGAGCGGCCGACGCACTGGTGCGTGATCGCAACGACGCCTCGTTCTCGTCGATCTCGAAGGGTGATGTCGACGCCGGCCTGGCCGAAGCCGACCACGTGATCACCAGCCGATACGTCGCCGACGGCAGCCATGCGGCGCCGATCGAACCCCGCGCCGTCGTGGCCCAGTGGGAGGGCAACAAGGTGACGATCTGGACCTCGACGCAGGTGCCGTTCGATGCCCGTGCTGGGGTGTGCGAAACCCTCGAACTGCCCGCCAACCGCGTGCGCATCATCGTGCCGCACCTCGGTGGCGGATTCGGCGGTAAGTGCGGTTTTCACTACGAAGCCCACATCGCCGCTTTGGCCCGCGCGGCCAAGCGACCGGTGCGATTGGTGTTCTCGCGGCGCGAAGAGTTCTTGGCCCCCGACCGCCGGCGCGAGGGCATGATCATCGACATCACCACCGGAGTCCGCAACGACGGGACGATCACCGCCCGCAAGGGATGGATCGCGATCGACAACGGTGCCTACACCGCCGACAGCGGTTTCTTCCCGCAGCTTGCGGCAATGCACGTTTCGGGCCCGTATCGCATCCCGAACCTGTACATGGCCGCCCACCTCGTGTACACGAACCACCAACC
This sequence comes from Ilumatobacteraceae bacterium, assembly GCA_036262105.1. Classification (GTDB taxonomy): domain Bacteria; phylum Actinomycetota; class Acidimicrobiia; order Acidimicrobiales; family Ilumatobacteraceae; genus JAENVT01. Next base: position 359 of record DATAJN010000630.1, on the reverse strand, counting down.
GTCGGGTTCGGTCAGGGCGCCAACGGCGCCGCAGGCATGCTGGGCTGTCGAGTCACACACCGACGAGGTGGCTGCGGCTCTGGCCATGGACCCGGTCGAGTTTCGCCGTCTCAATGCCGTCGACACGGGAGTCGAGGGCCCCAGCGGGCAGACGTATGGCGAGATCGGCGTGCAGCAGTGCATCGAGGAAGCCACGAAGCTGGTCGGCTACGGCCGCGCCTTACCCGACGACGAAGCGATCGGCGTGGCCATCGGTTGGTGGCCGAGCTTCTCTGTTCCGTCTGGCGCGTACATCAAGATCGACGGCGACGGTTCCGGGCAGATCATCACCGGGGCTCAGGAGTGTGGCACCGGTTCGG
>DATAJN010000629.1:0-2481 GCA_036262105.1 Ilumatobacteraceae bacterium | reverse complement strand
GGCCGGCGCAGGCGCCTGGTCCGCCGCACGGTCGGCGGTACGGGCGTGGTGTCGGGCAGCGTCAGCATCGACTCCACCGCTGGATCCGAACCCAGGCCGGCCGTCATGACCCGGTCCCCGACCACCACGCCGCGGCGACGGCCGCCACATCGCTGTCGCCGAGTGCGACCGCCCCATTCAGATCGCGGACCACATCGGTGGTGAGCCGGGCCGAGACACCATCGATCACACCGACCACAGCGGACCCCCACTGATCGACGACCTCTTTCCTGACGAGTGGTGTGACGCTCTCGGCGGGCTGCAGTCCACGATCGTCCGTCAACTCGACCAGACCGAGGTTGGCGATCGCCGGATCGGTGGTGAACAGCAGGGCGACATCAACGACGCCCTCCTTCAGTGCTTCGAGCGTCAGCGGGCCACCCGTGTCGAGAGTGATGACGGTGCCGAATGTCAAGCCGTACGTGTCGGCCAAGCCGGCCAGGCAGAGCCGTCGAGTGGGACATTCGGGCGGTCCTCCGAACGTCAGCGAGCCGGCGACTGGGGCGAGATCACTCAGCGTGCGCAGGTGCAGTCGATCCGCCGTTGCTCGGGTGACCACAAAGGTGTTGGCGTCCTGAGCGGGCGCGGCGGCGAGCGCCTCGAGTCGATCACCCTCGACTGCTCGGGCGAACTCGTCATGGGTGCGGGCAACGTCGTCGGTCGGATCAGCGTGGCCGAGGCTGTAGAACTCGGCCCCCGTGCCCGCGTACTCGGGCACGAACTCGACGAGGCCGGCGGAAAGCGCCGGACCGACGAACTCTCGCGGGCCGAGCCTGAATGCCCGGTGCACCTTGTAGCCCGCAGCCTCGAGACCTTGGCTGTACACCTCGGCGAGAATCACGTTCTCGGCAAAATCGAACGAACCGACCGTGATGAAGTCGTCGCTCAGGCTCGGCACGTAGGGCGCAGCGGACTCACTTCCGCCGGAGCACGCGGCCAGCGCCGCGACGATCGCCGGCACGGCGAAGGCACGAACGATTCTGCGAACTCGTCGTAGAGGGCACAACAGCGCGCCGCCCCCCCAGGGCTGGTGCATATGGGCATCGTAGTCGGCGCTGACGCAGCCCTGAGCCGAACACTGAGCCACGTGCCTCGACCGTCTCAGTGCCGGCTCAGGGGTTGGGCGGACGATGGTTCCATGAAAAACGACAACACCACCACCACCACATCCACCACCAAGCACGACCGCCGCCATGGTTCCTCACGCCGCAGCGGTGCCATCGTCTTGTGCTTCGCCGCAGGTGCAGTCGCTGCGCTGATCTTCACCGGTTGCAGTGCAGCCCAGCGACGCGACATGGGCGAACAGGACATTCACGACTCGCTCGCCACTCACGTCGAGCGGGTCGTCAACGACCACTCGCTGTCGGTGGGCGAGTCCCTGGACTGCACATCGACGATCGACACCCAGTCGCACGTGTCGGCCTCGTGCGTCGGCACCGCCGTGTCGGGTCAAGCAGTGACGGCCACGTTCACCGGCACCGCTGACATCGGCGCGGAGACCTGCACGGCGCTCCTCCTCGTGGAGATCGACGGCGAACAGGTCATCGATCAGCCCTACGTCCAGTGCTTCGACTCAGTCTGACTCATCGCCCAACAAAGAAGACGGAGACAACAATGAACACAACAACAGCCAACAAGCGCGGCCTAGCCGACCTTTTCGGTGGGAGCGGAGCTGGCGTCGAACTCCGACTTCACCTGATCGAACGTGAGCTGCGGCCGGCGATAGGTGTTGTCTTCCTTCCACGTCGTGGCGAACCGCTTGAAGAAGTAGAAGACGACGAGCGCCCACAAGAAGATCGAGCCGCCGATCTTCATCATCGCACCTGCCAACTGCTGGTCGTCGGTGACGCTGATACCCCAGACCCGCACCGGCTGGTTGTAATGCTTGTAGACCACCCCTTCGGCGAAGGTGAGCCAGGCTGCCGGGACGGTCGGTACAACGCTCTGCAGGAACAGATAGATCGGCTTGGCGGCGTCGCTGAGGCGCAATTCGTGGAAGGGCCCGACGACCGGCATCCACATCAACAACGCGGTCAAGACCAAGAGCAGGTGCAACGAGTAGTGCAACGGTCCGTTCTGCACCGCGGCGTTGACCACCGGTGGTATGTGGGTGACCATGACGACGAGATTGAAAACCACAGCCGCAACCACCGGCTTGGTCATGAAGGTGACGATCCGGTACGTGCGACCAGTCCCGACGAGGAGACGCATCAGCCAGGTCGGGGTGGCCAGCAGCACCAACGGTGGCATGAAGTAGCTGAGCATCATGTGCTGCAGCATGTGCACCGAGTAGAGGTAGTCCTCGCCGATCTGGTGGATCGGCCATGTGCTGGCCGCGAACAGCAACGTCATCGCGCCCACGAAGCATCCGATGTTGCTGCGACTGACGATCTGTTGCCCCTCGCCGACCGCTCGCGGCCCGATCACGCGGATCGAGTACAC
>DATAJN010000628.1:0-12078 GCA_036262105.1 Ilumatobacteraceae bacterium | reverse complement strand
ACGTACACCAGGGCTTCCAGGCCAGGCCTTGCGGAAGTGGTCCAGGTCGAGCCCGGGCATCGCGTGGTGCACGTGCCCGCCGGGCCGTTCGATCTCAGCAAGGAGCAGTTGCCATCGGTGCTCACCGAGTTCGGCGACGCGGTGGTCGACCACATCAAGAACGATGCACCTGCTGATGTGTTGCATGCCAACTACTGGCTCAGCGGGCTCGTTGCCCATCGGATCAAGCACGAACTCGACCTCCCGTTCGTCAGCACCTTCCACACCCTCGCCAAGGTGAAGGCGGAAGGGGGCGACCTCGAGCCGGAATGGCGCGAGCGTGCAGAGGCCGAGATCATCGGATGTGCAGATGCGATCTGCGTGAGCTGCACCGAGGAGGAACGGCAGTTCCGCCGCCTCTACGGCGATCCGGCGGGGAACATCGAGATCATCGCCCCCGGAGTCGAGCACGCGTTCTTCGCCCCAGGCGACCGCGGCGGCGCCCGCAAAGCGCTCGATCTACCGGCCGATTGTCCGGTGCTGCTGTTCGTCGGTCGCATCCAACCGCTGAAGGGGCCCGATGTCGCCGTGCGCGCCCTGGCCGAGCTGAACCGACCCGACGCGCTCCTGCTCCTCGTGGGCGGCGCCAGCGGGCTGCAAGGCGACGAGGAGATGAAGCTCCTGCAGTCGCTGATCACCGAACTCGGTGTCGAGGGTCAGGTGCGCTTCATCGAGCCTCAGCCGCATCACATCCTCAGCACGTACTACCGCGCCGCCGATGTCGTGATCGTGCCGAGTCGCAGCGAGAGCTTCGGACTCGTGGCACTCGAGGCGTCGGCATGTGGCATCCCGGTCGTGGCGGGCGGGGTCGGCGGTCTGCTCACCCTCGTCGATCACGGCGCAAGCGGCTTCTTGGTGCCCGACCGCGATCCCCGCCTCTACGCGGAGTACATCGCGCACATCCTCGCGAATCCGGAGCAGGCGGCATTGATGGGCGAGCGCGGTGCTGCTCGGGCCAAGCGATACACGTGGGGGTTTGCCGCGGCACGACTGCGGCGCGTATACGCCGACGTCGCCGTCCGCGAGCTGGTGGCCTGCGCGTGAGCGATGCACACGACGACGCCCAGTTGTCGCAGCTCACAGCGCAGATCGACGAATGGCTCGCCCAACTCGCCACGGCGAATCCGGCCGTGGAAGCAGTCGATCACGTCGAGGGCGACGCTCATCGTTGGTACGTGCGGTTGCGCGGCGACGAGAAGGAGCACATCACCGTATGGCTCACGCTCGGCCAACGAACACTGCGGTACGAGGCCTATGTCATGCCCGCGCCGGAAGAGAACATCGCCAAGGTCTACGAGATGGCTTTACGCCGCAACCAGAAGTTGGTGGGCGCGCACTTCGCCATCGGAGTCGAAGATGCGCTGTTCCTGCGCGGTGAGCTGCCCGTCGCCGCGGTGTGTGCCGACGAGGTCGATCGAGTCGTCGGCTCGATCTATGCATACGCCGAGCAGAGCTTTCCTGCGTTGATACGGCTCGGGTTCGCCAGCCGTTTCGCCAACTCCTAGCCGAGTTGTTGCCTTCCGCTTCGGAGACCTCGCCGTCGATCTCTGTACGTGCCGGACGGATGTCGCTCTTCGGGGAATGTCGCAGCGCCATCCGTCCGGCTCCTCGCCGACGCAGGTTGATTAGCCTGCGGCCATGACCGAGTACCGACTGGCCGTGATCGGCGGGGGCAACATGGGCGCTGCACTCGTCGGTGGCTTGCTCGGCGGTGGTTGGCCGGGCACCGACATCGTCGTCGTCGAGGTGGCTGCTGCTCGACGCGATGCGTTGAGCGAGATGTTCCCTGCCGTCGCCAACGCGGCCACGGTGCCGCCGTCGCAGGCCGCGGTGATCGCCGTCAAGCCCCACGACGCAGCGGCGGCTGTCGCCGCTGCGGCCACTGCCGGAGCCCGTCGCATCCTTTCGATCGCTGCGGGCGTCTCGGTCGACGCGCTGCAGAACGCGTGCGGCGCCGATCTGGCCGTCATACGCTCCATCCCCAACACGCCCGCGTTGCTCGGCAAGGGCGCCGCAGCAATGTGCGGTGGAGCGTTCGCCACGGACGAAGATCTCGCTTGGGCCGAGGCCATCCTCGGCTCGGTCGGAACCGTGGTTCGCGTCCCCGAGACCCTGCTCGACGCGGTGACCGGGCTGACGGGCAGCGGGCCCGCCTATCTCTTCCTCGTGGCCGAGGCGCTGATCGACGCCGGAGTGCTTGCCGGCCTCACCCGGCCGGTCGCCGATGCGTTGGTCCGCCAACTGTTCGTCGGCTCGGCGGCGATGCTGGTTGAGCAGGGCGATCCTGTGGCATTGCGAGCAATGGTCACTTCGCCGGCAGGCACGACGGCGGCCGGTGTGCGAGTGCTCGAGGAGCACGGGGTGCGGTCCGCCTTCCTCGAGGCCGTGTTGGCAGCGACACAACGAAGTCGAGAGCTTGGCAAGCCACACTGAGCCATCTCACGAAGAGCGCTCGACAGATCACGCGATTGCCAATTTTCTTGGTGTGACTCTTTTCTCAGCCACCCGTGTGTGTCTAACCTTCAGCCAGGTCAATCGACCGCCGCGTGAATCTCACACGGGAGTCGCATCCGCAAGGATGCGCCGACAGGGCTGGTGCCATCGGGGGGTTGGCATCGGCCCTTGTCGATTTTTCCGGCCCTGTCGACTGGTGGGTCGATTGCCGACCGCTCCAGCGGTCATGGCAATGTTGTCGGCAATGGGCCGTCGCTACGACACCGTCTCGCTGCTGACCGACTACGGCCTCGTCGACGAGTTCGTCGGCGTCGTCAAGGCCGTCATCCGCGACATAGCCCCGCATGCCCACATGATCGATCTCACCCATCAGGTCGCCGCGTTCGACGTGCGCGCCGGCAGCCTGGCATTGGCCCGCTGCATCTCCTACGTGCCGAGCGGAGTCATCCTGGCCGTCGTCGACCCCGGCGTGGGAAGTACGCGCAAGGCAATCGCCGTCGAGGTGGCCGACGGCGAGGGTGTGCTGGTCGGGCCCGACAACGGCCTGTTGGCTCCGGCGGTGGCGATGGCCGGCGGCAGCGGTCGAGCGGTGACGCTGACGAACGAGGAATACCACCTTCAAGCCCACGGAGCGACGTTCGCCGGTCGCGACATCTTCGCCCCAGTCGCCGGGCATCTGTGCAATGGGGTCGATCTGGCCGAGTTCGGTGAGCTCGTCGACGCCGACGAACTGCTGCCAGGCATGATTCCTCTGCCGCGCGAGGATGGCGACGAACTGATCGGCGAGGTGCTGTGGATCGATCACTTCGGCAACTGCCAGCTCAACATCGGGCCGGAAGACATCGCCGAATGGGGTGCGCTGGTGCAGGTGTCGTTCGGTGAATCGCAGCGGGTGGCGACGCGGCACCACACCTTCGCCGATGTCGGTGTCGGTGCCATCGGCCTCGTGGTCGACAGCTGTGGAATGTTGGCCTTGGTGCAGGACCAGCGTTCGGCGGCCGCCGAGCTGGGCCTCACCGCCGGCGCCCAGATCACCTTGGCTCCATTGCCGGACGTGCAGCCGGCGGGCGTGACCAGCCCTCTCACGCTGCGTGCCCGCTAAGTTGCCCCTATGCGCCCAGCGACCACGCTCACCCTGGCCCTGCTGCTGGTGTTGATCCTCACGGCCGGCGTCATCTCGCTGCTGCGGTTGTAGGTCGTGTGAACCTCACCCACATCATCGATGGCCACCCGGCCGACCACGTCGCGCTGATCAGCCGCGGCGTCGAGACCACCTACGGGCAGCTCCGCGACCAGGTTGCCAGAGTTCGCGGAGGTCTTGCCGGTCTGGGTGTCGGTCAGGGTGATCGAGTCGCCTTGCTGTGCGGAAACGGGCACTACTTCGTCGAGACCTACCTCGCGGCCCTCGGGCTCGGCGCTGCCGTCGTGCCGCTCAATCCGCAGAGCCCGGCACCCGAGATCGAGCGCGAGATCGCCACAGTCGGTGCCGCGATCGTGATGATCGAACCGGCAGCAGCCGCAGCATGGGCTGGGGTCGATGCCAAGGTGATCGAATCAGTGCGCCACGTCATCACCACGGAGCCGACCGAAGCCGGCGTTGCTGGGCTGCACTTCGAGGCGCTCCTTGCCGCCGAGCCAACCGACATCGTCGAGGTCGAATCCGACGCATTGGCAGCACTGATCTTCACGAGCGGAACTGCCGGGTCGCCGCGGGCGGCGATGCTCAGCCACGGCAACCTGCTGGCCAACATCGAGCAGGGTCAGTCGGCAGCCGCACGGATCAACTTCGACGACATCGTCTACGGCGTGCTGCCGATGTTCCACATCTTCGGCCTCAACGTGGTGCTCGGATTCTCCCTCGCCAACGGTGCCGCCGTCGTGCTGGTGCCGCGCTTCGATCCGTCGACCGCTCTCGACACGATCCGACAGCGGAAGGTCACCGTCGTGCCCGGCGCACCACCGCTGTGGGTCGAGTTCAGCCACTGCGACGATGCCCCCGCCGACAGCTTCGCCAGCGTGCGGCTTGCTCTCACCGGCGCGGCGAAGATGCCCGAAGAAGCAACGCGCCGGCTCCAGCAGCGATTCGGCCTGCAGTTGGCGGAGGGCTACGGACTCACCGAGGCATCGCCGGTCGTCACCAGTTCAGCGGGCCTGCCGATCAAGGTCGGGTCGGTGGGCAAGGTGATGGATGGCGTCACCGTGAGACTCGTCGACGCATCGGGTGACGATGTGCTGCGGGGCGACTCCGGCGAGATCTGGGTCAAGGGACCCAACGTGTTCCAGGGCTACCTCGACGATCCCGAACAAACGGCGCGTGTGCTCACGCCCGACGGCTGGTTGCGCACCGGCGACATCGCCGTGACCGACGACGATGGCTACCTCTACCTGGTCGACAGGGCGAAAGACCTCATCATCGTCAGTGGGTTCAACGTGTATCCCGCCGAGGTGGAGGAAGTGATCGCCGAACACCCGGCAGTCGTCGAGGTGGGTGTCGCCGGCGTGGCCCATGCCCGCACCGGTGAAGCAGTGAAGGCGTGGGTGGTCGTGCAAAAAGGCATGAACCTCGACGAAGACACGCTGGTGTCGTGGTGCAACGAGCGGCTGGCGCGCTACAAGTGCCCGTCGAATATCTTGTTCGTCGATCAGTTGCCGCGCAACGCCAGCGGCAAGCTGCTACGCCGCTCGCTGTCGTAAGCCCACCAGCGACGGCCGCGGCGTTGTCGACGCCACCAGGAACCCGACGAACAGAATCGCGATCCCGACCAACAGCGTCACCGCGAAGGCAGTGTCTTTGCCGAGCCGGCCGGCCAGCGTGCCGCTGGCCGAAAGTACGAGCGTGCCGATGGCGATGAACAGATTGCCCGTCACGAGATGACCCGGCGACGGGGTGAGCCGGCGCACTCCCGCAAGCGAGGGCTGGCGGTGCCGCAGCAATCGGTAGACGCTCCACAGCGCCCCGGCGACGATCACCAAGGCGGCGATGCCCGAGCCTGCCGCGGCGAGCACTCGTCGGGCGACACCGAACACTTCCTTTCCCGTCGGCAGGTCGTTGCCCGTTACGCCGGTTCGAGTCGGAGCGAACAACACGATGCCAGTGCTGAGCCCGCTGAACAGCACCAGCCACCACCGCACGGTGTCGCCGGTCGACTTCCCGGCCAGCAGGTAGACCGTGCCGAGCGCCAGCCAGGGCACGTTCAGCAGAGCCCCACAGAGGTAGAAGAGCCGGAAGCTGGCCAGGCTCCAGCCCCTGGTCTCGGCCCACCACAGCGCAGCGGCTCCGACGGCGAACAACCCCAGCGACACAGTCCAGGCCATCTCATGGGGCCGGCGCCGCCGCAGCCAGCGATCCAGCGTGCTCAGCGCGAAGCTGACGGCGACCAGCGCAGCAGCGGCGGCCAGTGCAGCATTCACGTGCACGACGGTAGTGGTGATGTCCGCACGTGACTGAAAAACGTGGCCGAATGCTGGGAGGCTTTGTGAACGTGCGCACGAATGCCTAACGTTTGATCCACGTATGCCCCCCGAACGCACTCGCCGACGAATCCCCGATGCCACGGTTGCTCGGCTCCCGGTGTACTTGCGGATCCTCACCGAGCAAGGCGACGAGGGTGTCGACAGCATCTCGTCCGAGCGACTCGCCGAACTAGGCGGTGTCAACGCTGCAAAGGTTCGCAAAGACCTCAGTTACCTCGGTAGCTATGGCACACGAGGAGTCGGCTACGAGGTCGCCTACCTCGTCTACCAGATCAGGCGAGAACTCGGGCTCACCCACGACTGGCCGGTGGTGATCGTCGGTGCCGGCAACCTCGGTCAAGCCCTTGCCGGCTACGGCGGGTTCGGCGAGCGCGGCTTTCCGGTAGCGGGCATCGTCGACATCGACGATTCCAAGATCGGCACTGTGCTCAGCGGTGTGCGCGTTCGTCACATCGACGAGTTGCCGCAGATCGTTCAGACCAAGCGGGTCAGCATCGGTGTGGTCGCCACGCCGGCCGGCGCGGCACAAGACGCCGCCGATCGCTTGGTGCGCGCCGGCGTCACGAGCATCTTGAACTTCGCGCCGGTCGTTCTCGCCGTGCCGCGCGCCATCGAAGTACGCAAGGTCGACCTCGCCGTGGAGTTGCAGATCCTGAGCTATCACGAGCAGCGCCGCGCCGGCGGCGCCATCCACGCGGTCGGCAACACCCGACCGGCGAGCGCGTAGGTCGCGGCCGTGTCGATCGTGGTGATCGGTGTCAACCATCGCACCGGATCGTTGGCGTTGCTCGAGCGCCTGTCGATCGGCGCCGACGTGCATCGCAAGGCGCTCACCAGTCTCGTCTCGCGGCAGAGCATCCGCGAGGCCGTTGTGCTGAGCACGTGCAACCGCACCGAGATCTACGCGGTCGCCGAACGGTTCCACGGAGCCTTCGCCGACATCCGCGACTTCTTCTGTGATCTCGGCGGGCTCGATGCCGACGAACTGCATCCTCACCTCTACAGCCAGCACGACGACGCCGCGGTTACGCACCTGTTCGAGGTGGCCGCCGGTCTCGACTCTGCCGTGCTGGGCGAGAGTGAGATACTCGGCCAGGTCCGTTCGGCTTGGGAAGTTGCTCAGCACGAAGGCAGCGCCAAGGCCACGCTCAACCTCCTGTTCCGTCACGCCATCGAGACCGGCAAACGGGCCCGCACCGAGACCTCGATCGGGCGCGGCACCGCGTCGGTCAGCCATGCTGCTGTCGAGATGGCCACCGAGCGGCTCGGTTCGCTTTCCGGCTGCCGCGTGCTGGTTGTCGGGGCGGGAGAGATGGGCGAGGGTGTTGCCGCGGCGCTGGTTCACGCTGGGGCCACCGACATCGCCGTTACGAACCGAACGCCTGAGCGCGCCGCGAAGCTCGCCAGGCGCGTCGGTGGCACCCTTGTGCCGTTCGCCGAGCTGCGGTCGGCACTCGCCGACACCGATGTCTTGCTCACATGCACCGGGGCCGGTGGCACGTTCATCGACTTCGAACTGGTGTCGGCGTCGCGGGGTGGATCGACGTCACCGTTGTTGATCGTCGACATCGCTGTGCCGCGCGACGTAGCTGCCGAGGTCACGACGATGCCGAACGTGACCTTGCTCAACCTCGACGATCTTCGCGACTGGGCCGGCCGCGCATTGCTGCTGCGTGCCGAGGAAGCCCACCACGTCAACGAGATCGTCTCCGAGGAAGTCGAACGGTTCGGGCTGGAGTCGACTGCCCGGCAGGCAGCGCCACTCGTCGCCCAACTCCATCAGCGAGCCGAGGCAATTCGTCAAGCAGAGATCGAGCGGTTCGCCCCCCGGTTCGGTTCGCTCGACGACACGCAACGCGCCGCGCTCGACGCCGTCACCAAGGGAATCGTCGCCAAGCTGCTGCACAACCCGTCGGTGAAGCTCAAAGACGACGCCGGCACGCCCCAGGGCGAGCGCAACGCCGCCACCGTGCGCGATCTGTTCGACCTCGGCTGACACGATGCACGGCGACCGGCCGCTGCGTCTGGCCACACGAGGCAGTGCCCAGGCAAGAACGCAGGCTCGGTCTGTCGCCGAGGCGATGATGGCAGCCAACCCAGACCTCATCGTGGAGCTCGTCTTCGTCGAGACCTTGGGTGATCGCACGCAGCACGACGAGGTTCCGTTGCACACAATCGGCGGTTTGGGCGTGTTCGTGAAAGAGATCGAGCAGGCCGTGCTGTGCGGCGACGCCGACATGGCGGTGCATTCCGCGAAGGATCTTCCTTCGAGCGTGGCCGCGGGCTTGCACCTCGGTGCGTTGTGCGAGCGGCGCGACGCACGAGACGCGCTGATCGGCGCAACGCTTGTCGGGCTGCCTCCAGGGGCGATCGTCGCCACCGGGTCGGTGCGCCGCCGTGCTCAACTCGTCGTCGCTCGACCCGACCTCCAGTTCCTCGAGCTTCGTGGCAACATCCACACCCGCTTGGGCAAGGTGCCGGCTGGCGGAGCCATCGTGATGGCCGCCGCGGCACTCGAGATCCTCGGTCTGTCAGGGGAGATCACTGATTACCTTCCGCCGGAGTCGTTCGTGCCCAGCCCTGGGCAGGGGTGCGTCGCGGTCGAGTGCCGCGCCGACGACAACGAGATGATCGAGGCTCTTGCCGGCATCGATCATCAGCAGACTCGGGAGGCGGTCGAAATCGAGCGCGCCTTCCTTGCCGAGCTCGGCAGCGGCTGCTCACTGCCCGTCGGAGCCCACGCCGCCGGGAGAACGCTCACCGCCTTCCTTGCGACTGGCGACCACCGTCACCACGCACTGGAGACCATCACCCTGCCCGAGGATCACGACGTTGCCATTGCACGGAGCGCCGAACTGGCTCGGTCGATGCGTGATGCGCTGCCGTGAAGTCGCTGGCCGGTCGCACAGTTGTCGTCACTCGCGCTGCTGATCAAGCCGGCGAGACCGCCGAACTCCTGACGTCGAACGGCGCGATACCCCTGGTCGTTCCATTGATCGAGGTCGTCGATGAGCCAGCGGGCATGTCCGAACTGGCGAACCTCGATGTCGCCGGCACCGACTGGATCGTGGTCACCTCACCCAACGGCGCCGAGCGAGCCGCCGCGTTGATCGATCCCGCGGCGAACACCCCGAAGGTAGCGGCCGTCGGCTCTGCCACGATGGCAGTGCTGCCCCGATGTGACCTTGTGGCCACGACTCAGAGCGCCCGGGGATTGCTGGAAGTGTTTCCATCGGGGCCAGGCCGAGTGGTGGTCGTGCAAGCCGCTGCTGCCGAACCGACGCTCGTGGAAGGGCTTCGTGACCTGGCCTGGGACGTCACCGCCATCAGCCCGTACCGAACGCGATCCATGGTCCCGGCCGAGCACGAACGGACGGCTGCACTGGCAGCCGATGCAGTCCTTTTCGCCAGCGGATCGGCAGCGAGGGCGTGGGTCGAGGTGTTCGGCAACCGCACACCGCCGGTCGTCGTTGCCATCGGTGAGCAAACTTCTGCAGCAGCGATAGCCGCTGGGCTCAAGGTCTCGGTCGTTTCCGCCGATCATTCGTTGTACGGCATGTTGGTTGCGTTGAGCAGGTATTTCTCCGCCGCCAACTAGGATTAGAGACGTTGGTGTCGACGGGAGCACACAAGAAGAATGAGAGGTAGTGGGACCTTTGGTCGCTGGATAGCCGCAGCGGCGGCCAGTTCCATGTTTGTCGCGCTCGGCATCACCCACGCCGCGGCAAGCGGTCGCCTGCCGATGAGTCTCACGCAAGGCCCAACCGTGGGTGTCGAATCGCAGGCCGGCGGCAACCCGTCGGTCTCGGGTGACGGGCGTTTCGTCGTGTATGCCGGACCTCCTTCGACGAGCACCGACGAGCGCACCAGCACGGTGTGGCTGCGCGATCGCTCGAACGGCGGCGAGGTGGAACTGACCCAACCGATCTCCGGGGTCAAGGCCGGAAACAGCACTTTCCCCGTCATCAGCGGCGACGGCTGCTACGCAGCAGTGCTCACCGAGATGCCGTTCGACCTCTTCCGCGACGACGACACGGGCAACCGGTGGGATGTGTACCGCACGAAGCTGCCGAACTGCGGCGGCGCCCTCAACGACTGGGAGCTGATATCGACCACCGCCTTCCGAGGCGGGGATGCTGCGGCCGCCGACGATGTCGACCCGCGGTTCGCGCCGGCGATCTCCGGTGCGGGCTCCGTGATCACCTACACCCACCAGTTCGACGCATCGCAGCCCGACCTCGTCGGCGTGATCGTGGTCGACCTCACGGTGCCGATCGGCCAGCCCGGCCACGCCTTGCCAGTCGCCGGCACACCGACGACGTCGCCCAACACGCCGTATCGATACGTCGGCCTACGCGAACCGTCGGTTTCCGACGACGGGCAGTTCGTCGCATTCACGTCCGACGCCAACTCCTCGAAGTCGGTACCCGACTGGAACTCCGGGCAGATCCCGGGCGACTTCGCCAGCTCGCAGGTGTTCGTCTGGGATCGTCTCAACCCCGACCCGAACAACGCTGTGAAGCGGGCGTCGCTCGGCCCCGATTCCGTAGCCAACGGCGATGCTTCGTCGCCGGCGATCTCAGCCGATGGAACCTACGTCGCTTTCGCATCGACCGCCGTCAACCTGGTGATCGGCGCTTCCCTGCCGCCGTGCATCAACAGCTGCCCGCCGCAGGTGTACCGATACAACCGCGCCGACGGCACGATCGTCCTGGTCAGTCGAGTACCCGCCGACGTGAGCACGCAGATCGTCGGCAGTGATCTCGGCGCCACCCAACCGGCGATCAGCAGCGATGGCAGCCAGGTCGCGTTCGTCACCCGCTCGACCAACCTGCTCACCACGCGGCCGGCAGTCGGAGGCGCGGCTACCGACGGGGATGTGCTCGTGAGCGACGTCGACCAGGCCGAGATCCACCGCGCTTCGGTCATGGCCGACGGGGTCACCCCTGCCCCGGCAGCCAACGCGCATCCCAAGCTTTCGGCCACTGGTCGCGTGGTCGTGTTCGACACCTTGGCAGGCACCGCCTACAGCCCGTTGGCCGACCGCGTGCCCGACTCCATCCGCCAGGTCGTGGGCATCACCCAGCAACCGCAGCTCTCGATTGCCGACATCGACGTCGGCACCGGCATGGTCGGCCTGCCCGGCTCGGAGTGGTTCGTGCGGCTGTACAACGCCGGGCCCGGATCGTTCGTGCCCAGCAAGGTTCAATCCACGAATCCCGACTTCGGTATCACCTTCGGCGATTGTGTCGAGGGTTATGCCGTTCCACCGGGCAAGTCGTGCGCACTCGCGGTGATCCTCACGCCGATGGCAGAAGGTCGCATCGGTGGCAACATCAAGATCTCCGAGACCGGTTTCGGTGCACTCACCGTGCAATCCAGGATCACCGGCGCCGGCGGGCTGCCCGCACTGATGTCCGACCAGCGGAGCTACCACCACTTCGACACGCTCAAAGTCGGCGAGGTCAGCGCGGCGAACACGTTCACGATCTCGAACGTCAGCCTCGTGCCCGCGTGGGTCACCAACGTCTCGATTGGGGGAGCCAACCCCAAGGACTTCAGGATCGTGCGCACGAAGTGCCGCGGCGCGACGCTGGAGATCGCCGCTGGATGCACGATCGATGTGGCCTTCGCACCGAATGAGGCCGGCCACGAGTCGGCCATCATCGTCGCCTCCACCGACACCGGCCAGTACACGAGCTTCCTGATCGACGGTGACGCGCACTACACGCCCACCATCCAGTCGGGTGCCACCGACGTGGTGGCCGGCGACGAGGTGGGAATCGGTGGCTCGGGCTTCGCGCCCAAGTCGACCATCACCTTGCTGTGGGCCGACGGCGCCGGCGAGCGCACCACTGTGCAGACCGACAACGCCGGCGGCTTCCTGATCTCGATGAAGGTCGCCGGCAACGAGCGACCCGGCGATCGCATCCTCGTCGCCCAGACACCGGGCACCGGCACCGACCCGGCCTCGCTGGTGCTGCGGATCATCGCCCAACCCGTCGAAGACCTGGACGCCTCATCCCCCGACTGGCCCGGCGGCTGAAGCCAGCAATCCGCAAGTGAAGCGGCCCCATTCGCCTCACGTGGGCGCCGAAATGGGCGCCGGCG
>DATAJN010000627.1:0-1944 GCA_036262105.1 Ilumatobacteraceae bacterium | reverse complement strand
GCGCAAACCGACATGAAGCGCCTGATCGCGTTCTCGTCGGTTGCCCACATGGGCTTCGTCATGCTCGGCATCTCCACCTTGACCACGTTGGGCATCGATGCCGCACTGTTCGGGATGGTCGCCCACGGGTTGATCACCGGCATGTTGTTCTTCCTTGCCGGCTCGGTGAAGGAGCGCTATCACACGCTGCAGATCAGCAGGCTCAGCGGCATGCTCACGCAGGTGCCCAAGCTCGCTTGGGTACTGGGCTTCTGCGCGATGGCGTCTCTCGGCTTGCCAGGCCTTGCCGGGTTCTGGGGCGAGTTCCCCGCCATTCTCAGTGCGTACAGCCCGGCCGCAGGCTTGAGCCAGGTGTTGTACCGCACGCTCATGGTCATCGCCGCCGTCGGCACGGTGCTGGCTGCCAGCTACCTGCTCTGGCTGTACCAGCGCACCGCCTTCGGTGAGCCGACCGAAGAGTTCGCTGGCCACGGTTCCCACGCACACGCCGCCGGTGCGGCGACCAGTCCCGAGCACCACGACGACATCGAAGACGTGACGATCTTCGAGTGGATCGCCTGGACTCCGTTGCTGATAGCGATCATCGTGCTCGGCGTCTACCCGCAGTTGATGTTCAAGATCTTGGATCCTGCCGTCGACCAACTCACCGCGGTGTTCAGGAAGTAACGAATGGTTGCCTCGTTGCTCGCCGCCGGTGGTTTCGTGTCGCCGCACATCGACTACCACGCGCTCGCGCCTGAGATCGTGCTCGGCGGCGGCATCTGTCTCCTGCTGCTCGTCGACCTGTTCGTGTCGGACGCGAGACGGTGGATCGTGGGCACCCTTGCGGGCTTCGTTCTGCTCGGCGCATTCCTACCGGTGGTCACCCTCGGCGTGATCGGTGACGACGTGCGGCCGATGTTCGACGGCCGCTACGTGATCGACAACTTCAGCCTCGTGTTGAAGGCCTTGTTCCTGCTCTCCGGTTACGTCGTGGTGTTGCTGTCGACGAACGAGATCGAAGAGGGCAGTTACCACCGGGGGGAGTACTACGTGATGCTGCTCAGCAGCATCCTCGGCATGGTGATGATGGCCTCGTCGCGGGATCTCATCAGCGTCTTCATCGCCCTCGAGTTCTTGTCGATCCCCGCCTACATGATGGCCGCGTGGCGCAAGAGAGATCTGAAGAGCAACGAGGCCGGAGTCAAGTACTACCTGCTCGGTGTGTTCGCCAGTGCCGTGATGTTGTACGGCATGAGTCTGCTGTACGGCGCAACCGGCAGCACCAAGCTCGTCACGATCGGCGAGCAGGTCACCGGCAAGGGCAAGCTCGGTGGCATCGAGGTGATGGGCATCGTGTTCGTCATTGTCGGGTTCGCGTTCAAGGTCAGCGCAGTGCCGTTCCACACCTGGGCGCCCGACACCTACGAAGGAGCACCAACGCCGGTGACCGCCTTCCTCAGTGTGGCATCGAAGGCTGCCGGTTTCGTCGCCCTCATCGTGTTGGTCTACCTCGCCTTTCCGCACGCGCCCAACGTCTACCGTCCGTTCTTCTGGGTGATGGCGGCGCTGACGATGACCGTCGGCAACGTGGTGGCCTTGCGCCAGACCAACATCGTGCGCCTGCTCGCCTACTCGAGCATCAGTCAGGGTGGCTTCATTCTGATGCCACTTGTCGTCGCCGGCTCGACCCGTTCCGCAGAGGCTTCGCTGCGAGCGATCATCGTGTACCTCATCATCTACGCGGCGACAAACCTCGGGGCGTTTGCAGTGGTCATCGCAGTCAGCCGCAAGACCCGAAGCGGCGAGATCTCCAGTTTCGCCGGCTTGTTCGGCTACGCGCCCGGTCTCGCGGTGTTGATGACGATCTTCCTCGCCTCGCTCGCCGGCATTCCGCCGCTCGGTGGCTGGTACGCCAAGTTCGGGGTGTTCAATGCCGTGCTCTCGGCTCGCAGCGGCTGGGGC
>DATAJN010000626.1:0-5277 GCA_036262105.1 Ilumatobacteraceae bacterium | reverse complement strand
ATGCGACAGATGCTCGAAGCGGGTGTGCACTTCGGGCACCAGACCCGCCGTTGGAACCCCAAGATGAAGCGTTTCATCTTTGGCGAGCGCAATGGCATCTACATCATCGATCTCGAGCAAACGCTCACACGCGTCGAGACTGCCTACAACTTCGTGCGCGACCTGTCGGCCAACGGCGGCACTGTGCTGTTCATCGGTACCAAGAAGCAGGCCCAAGATCCCGTGCGCAGCTATGCCGAGAAGTGCGGCATGTCCTACGTCAACGAACGGTGGCTCGGCGGCATGCTGACCAACTTCGAGACGATTGCCAAGCGTGTGTCGAAGATGCAGGAGTACGAGCGCATGCGCATCTCCGGCGAGTTCGATTCGATGCCGAAGAAGGAGGCTCTGCTCCTTGGTCGCGAGCTCGAGAAGTTGCAGAAGAACCTCGGGGGCATCCGCAACATGAACAAGCGGCCCGATGCCGTGTTCATTCTCGACACCAAGAAAGAGCACATCGCCGTCACCGAGGCCAACAAGCTGAAGATTCCGGTCATCGCTGTCGTCGACACCAACGTCGATCCAGACGTCGTGCAGTTCCCCATCCCAGGCAACGACGATGCCATCCGCGCCAACGCCCTGATGAGCCGGGTCATCGCCGAGGCCATCGAAGAGGGCCGGTACATCTCCAGCAAGCGCAACCCGCAGGCCGCAGCGGCCCCGAAGCGCAGCGCCGAAGACGAGGCAGCTTTCGCGTCGGCCCAGGCTGACGCCCGCCGTCAGGCAGCAACTGCACAGGCCGAGCGCGACGCACGAGTTGCCTCGGTGGGCGCGCCCGTCGCCGAGGAGCCGGCCATCGAAGAGCCGACAATCGACGAGCCCGCTGCCGAGGAGCCTTCGACCGTCGAGGCCCCAGAGGCGGTCGAGGTCGCGGCAACCACCGAAACTCCCGAGTCCGCCGCCGATACCGAAAGCTGATCAGTCAATGGCATTCACCGCAAAAGACGTACAGGCGCTCCGCCAGGCCACTGGTGCGGGCATGATGGACGCCAAGAGGGCCCTCGAGGCCAACGACGGCGACATGGACGAGGCCAAGCAGTGGCTTCGTGAAAAGGGCCTTGCGGCCAGCGCCAAGCGCGATGACCGCGAGAACACCCAGGGCGTTGTCGCCGTGTACATCGATGGAAACGTCGGGTCGATCGTCAAGCTCAAGTGCGAGACCGACTTCGTCGCCGCCAGCGACCAGTTCAAGGGCGAGGCCGACACGCTGGCCAAGCTCGTCGCCGCGGAGGGTGAGGCGGCCGTTGCCCAGCGTTCGACGCAGATCGACGACATGAAGATCACGCTGAAGGAGAAGATCGAGCTGGGCGATGTCGTTCGCATGGAAGCCGCGCCGGGCAACGTGCTCGATCACTACCTTCACCTGCAGGGTGGTCGTGGTGTCAACGCCACGATGGTCGAAATGGCCAACGCCTCGCAGTCCCTGGCACACGACGTAGCGGTGCACATCGCGTTTGCTCGTCCGAAGTACCTGAGTCGCAACGACGTGCCCGCAGACGTGGTCGACAAGGAACGCCAGACGCTGGAGACCATCAGCCGTAACGAGGGCAAGCCCGAAGCTGCGCTGCCGAAGATCATCGAAGGCCGGCTGAACGGCTTCTTCAAAGATGTCGCCCTGCTCGATCAGCCGTACGCCAAGGATGACAAGCAGTCCGTGGCTCAGGTGATCGGGTCAGCAACGATCGTCCGGTTCGCTCAGGTCGAGATCGGCTGACCGGCGCATGGTTGTGCAGGCATCGCCCAGGTGGAAGCGAATCGTCTTCAAGCCATCGGGCGAAGCGCTTGCAGGAGCTTCCGGTCAAGGGCTCGATGCCGCGACCCTCGAGTCGACGGCACGAGAGATCGTCGCCGTGCGAGCGATGGACGTCGATGTGTGTGTGGTCGTCGGTGGTGGAAACTTCTGGCGGGGCCGCACCGGGGCCATGTCGGGAATGGACGCCACCCAATCCGACCACATCGGCATGCTCGGCACGGTCATGAACGCCCTCGCCCTTCAGGACGCGCTCGAGCGTGCGGGCCAGGACACCAGGGTTCAGAGCGCCATCGAGATGCCACGCCTGTGCGAGCCCTACATCCGCCGCAAGGCCATGCGTCATTTGGAGCAGGGAAGGGTCGTGATCTTCGCTGCCGGAACTGGCAACCCGTTCTTCACGACCGATACCGCGGCAGCGTTGCGCGCTGCCGAGATCGACGCTGATGCTCTGTTGAAAGGCACTCATTCGGGCGTCGACGGTGTGTACAGCGCCGATCCGCTGACCGACAGCACGGCGACGCGGTACGACGAAGTCAGCTACATCGAGGTGATGACGAAGGATCTGAGGGTGATGGACGTCACCGCCATCGCGTTCTGCCGAGAAAACTCCATCCCAATCGTGGTTTTCGACATGTCGTCGCCAGGGAGGTTGCAGGCCATCCTGCGTGGCGAACGAGTCGGCACCATGATCCAGGGCTGAGGGGATGTACATCACGCCTACTCGCCGGTCGATACGCTGGACGATGTGACCGAAGAGACGCTTCTCGATGCCCTCGACAAGATGGAGAAAGCGGTCGAGCACGTACAAAGTCAGTTCACGACCGTTCGCACCGGTCGGGCGACCCCTGCGCTGGTCGAGCGGCTGATGGTCGAGTATTACGGTTCCATGGTTCCGGTGCAGCAACTGGCCGGCTTCCAGGT
This sequence comes from Ilumatobacteraceae bacterium, assembly GCA_036262105.1. GTDB lineage: Bacteria > Actinomycetota > Acidimicrobiia > Acidimicrobiales > Ilumatobacteraceae > JAENVT01. The sequence goes on along the minus strand of DATAJN010000626.1, from coordinate 2,564 downwards.
GCCCGAGGCGCGACAGTTGATCGTCAAGCCTCACGATCGGGCCACATTGGGTTCGATCGAGAAGGCGATTCGCGACAGTGATCTGGGCGTCAATCCCTCCAACGACGGTGTCGTCATCCGCCTCAACTTCCCACCGCTCACCGAGGAGCGCCGCAAGGAGTTCGTCAAGATCGTCAAGAACATGGCAGAAGACGGGCGGGTGGCCGTTCGCAACATTCGGCGGGATGCTCGCAAGCATCTCGAAGCCGCGGAGAAGGCCGGGCAGTTGTCGGCCAACGAACTGGACCGGGCCGAGAAAGACATCGAGCGGATCACTCACGAGCACGTCGAGATGATCGACAAGGCGTTCGGCCGCAAAGAGCAGGAACTGCTCGAGGTCTGAGCGACAAGGGGGGCAACGCATGACTGACGATCCACGGCGTCAAAGACGCCAACATGAAGGAGAAGAGGACTTCGGTCCGCCGCTCTTCGCTGATACCGACGACGAGGAGTCCGGGGGTTTGTCGTTCGGCGCCTCCGACACCGGTCCGCTGCCGCACTGGACGGAGCCACCAACCGGTGAGATGCCTCGCACACTCACCACGGCTGCGCCGTCGGATTCCACCGACGATCTCGACGTCTGGTCGTCATTTGCCGGCAAGGCGCCAGTGTGGCGCGACGACCAGCCAGTCGATCCGCACGACGAGACCGGTGAGATGGAGCGGGTGGCCACCGTCGGTCATGGCGTCGACGACGTCGACGACGTCACCAATCGCGACGATTCGATTCCGGTCCGTCGCGAGCCCGGACGCATCACGATCGGCACGGATCCCACCGACGATCGTTCACGCCCGGTGCCCCGCAAAGGGCGTCCTGGCGAGCCGACTCGCGGCGGTCGTCCGGCGCGGTCAGGCACGTCGAGCCGCCCGGCCACCACCCACACGGCCAAGTCGAGCCAGCGCGATCTCCCGACGGCAATCGGCGTCGGCCTGATCCTGGCGGCCGTGTTCGTGGTCGCGCTGGTCGTGAGCCCCAAGTTCGCGCTCGTCGTCGCGATCGCGGTTCTCCTCTTCGGTGCGATCGAATACTTCGACAAGGTCACCGAGAAGGGGTACCGGCCGGCAACGGTGGTCGGCATCGTGGCCTGCGTGGCACTCCCGATCGCCGCGTACTGGGTGGGCGAGCAGGCCCTTCCGTTGATCTTGGTGCTGGCGTTCGTCGCCGGTGCAGTCACGTTCATCGGAGCCAACAGTCTCGAGGCCGCGCCGATGCCGAACATGGCCATCACCACGCTCGGTGTCGTCTGGATCGGCTTCCTCGGTTCGTACGCGGCGTTGATCCTGCGTTACTCGAAGTTCTCGTTCCCGGTCGCCTCCGGAATCATCAGCTCCAGCATCGGAACCGACACCTTGTGCCTGCTGGCGATCGGTGTGGTGGCCAACGACGTCGGTGCCCTCATGCTCGGCAGCGCCGCGGGAAAGACCCCACTGCGGGCTTGGATCAGTCCGAACAAGAGCCTCGAGGGCCTCTTCGGTGGAACGGTGGCGACGATCCTGGCGATGGTCATCGTCGGTCTCACCGATCGATCGAGCACGTGGAACAGCGCCGGCGACCTGATCGTGCTCGGCATCGTCATCTCGATCATGGCGCCGCTCGGCGACCTCACCGAGAGCATGTTCAAGCGCAACCTCGACATCAAAGACTTCGGCACGATCGTCAGAGGCCATGGAGGTGTGCTCGACCGATTCGACGGATTCCTCTTCACCCTCCCCGCCGTGTACTACCTCCTCCAGGTGCTGCAGCCCTGGGTCACGAAGTAGCTGGCTGAAGGCGGTTCGACCCAGGTCGATGCGAGACTGATGGTCATGTCAACGGTCCGCGTCGCGATTGCCGGCTCCTCGGGGTCGATCGGAGCGCAGACACTCGATGTCGTGCGTGCCGAGGCCGGCCTCTACGAGATCGTCGGACTCGGTGTGCATTCATCCATCGACGTGCTGATCGCCCAGGCGAACGAGTTTCGTCCGAAAGTCGTGGCTGTCGCCGACGAGACAAGGCGGGCTGAGGTTGCCGATGCGTTGCCGTTTGCCGAGATCGTGGCCGATCTGGCCGATCTCACCGACGACGCCGACGTGGTGGTCAACGGTGTCGTCGGCTTTGCCGGTCTCTCGGTGACGATCCGCACCCTGCAGCTGGGCAAGCGCTTGGCGCTGGCCAACAAGGAGAGCCTCATCGCCGGTGCGCCTGTCGTGCAGCCCCTGCGATCCACAGCGGGTGCCGAGTTGGTGCCGGTCGACAGCGAGCACTGCGCGATCCACCAGTGCCTACGGTCGAGCATCGCGCCGGGTCACGAGGTCTCGCGCATCGTTCTCACCGCCAGCGGTGCGGCCGCGGAAGGGCCCACCGCTGGCGGTGAGAACGATGCGCGAGACCTCGCGACCCGGCGCGATGCTCGACCGTAGGCACTGATGGATCGCGCAGTGCTCGCTGTCGACCGGCACCAGCTCGGCACCCGCTGTGGATCGCAGGGGCTGCACGACGGGCGCACCGGCGATGAGGCTCTCCTTGTTGGCAAGTGCCAAGCGCTT
>DATAJN010000625.1:0-5954 GCA_036262105.1 Ilumatobacteraceae bacterium | reverse complement strand
CGTGCGTTCTACATCCGGCGAGCATTCCGAATACTGCCCATCTTCTACTGCGTGCTGGCACTGGCCGTGATCGCGACATGGTTAGGAGTACTTACCGGCCACGTAGACGTCGATGCGACCGCTTCTCAGCTCTTCCACTACTTCAACTTCTACGCGATCACACACGACGGGTACAACATTGCACCAGGAACGGGGGTGTATTGGTCCCTGGCCATCGAGGAGCACTTCTACGTGTTCTTCCCCCTCGCGCTGGTGCTGCTACGAAAGAGCCGCCTCAGCCAGGTACGGCAAGGCATGATCCTGCTCGTTGGCTGTGCGGTGGTGCTCCTGTGGCGGCTCTTCCTCGTCTACGGCGAGCACAGTCTGCAACTCCGCACGTACTACGGAACCGACACCCGCTTGGACGGTCTTCTCTTCGGCTGCGCCGCGGCGCTGATCGCCAGCCCTGCCCTCGACCGACACGCCAAGGACGGCACGCCGAGGCAGCTCCGGTGGACCTCATGGCCCGTCGGTGCCGCAGGCCTCGGCATCATCCTGTTCAGCTTGGTTTTTCGTGACGAAGGGTTTCGCGAGACCGTTCGCTACACCATTCAGTCCGTGGCCATCGTTGCCTGTCTTCGCTACGTCATCGTGAGCGCAAGTTCGCCCGCTGGTCGCCTCCTGAACGCAAAGCCCGTGGCGTGGTTCGGGCGGATGTCATACGGGTTCTACCTCGTGCACCAGGTCATCATCTCCGGATTGCAGGAGCACATTTCATCAAGGGCAGTCTTGATCATCACCTCGCTCGCACTGAGCACGGCAGCCGCTTGGATGTTGCACTTGGCGATCGAGCGCCCTGCAGGGCGCCTGCGGTCGCGCATCTTGCGATCGCCTTGGGGCATCAACCAGATCCGATCCCCCCAGGTTGTGGAGGCGTAGAGGGGGGTCAGGGTCGCACCGAGTACGGCCTGGCGATGTAACACCGCCGACCCCCGGAAGTACCATCCGAAGGTGCGCGTCGTTGACGATGACCGGATCGAGGCGCCCGCCGGCGCCGAAGACCAGCATCTCCCGCGCAGGGGACACCCGACGATCCCGTGGCTCGCATGGTTGGGTATCGCTCTCGCTGTGGCGCTCGGCGTGTTCGCCGTCGTCCGTGCCGACGACCACCCAACGACACTCACGCCGGAACAGATCTCGAGCACCGTCAACTCCGAGGTCGACAAGGGCCTCGCCGACGCTCAGAACGTGCCACCTCCGGGCGAGACCGCGTATCGAACGATCCAGCCGTCGATGATCTACATCCGCGCCAAGCGGACCGGCACAGCGTCGGAAGACACGACGTCCGGAGCCGGCGTCATCGTCAATGCCAGCGGCCAGATCCTCACCGCCAGACATGTCGTGCACGGTGCCGAGTCGATCGAGGTGACCTTCGCCGACGGCAGCCAGTCGGCAGCGACCATTTCATCGGAGGAGGCAGCCAGCGACATTGCCGTGCTCGTGCCGGACCAACCGCCGAGCGTGATCGTGCCGGCCGTGCTGGGCGGCGGGGTGCAGATCGGCGACATGGTGTTCGCCGCCGGCCATCCGCTCGACCTCGTCGATTCGCTCAGCGCCGGTGTCGTGTCCGGCTTGAATCGAACGGTGCCGATCGCCGGCCAACAGACCCTTACCGGCCTCATCCAATTCGACGCCGCCGTCAATCCGGGCAGTTCGGGTGGGCCACTGCTCAACCGCGCCGGGCAGGTCGTCGGCGTTGTCACCGCGCTGGCCAACCCAACGGACCAGACGTTCTTCGTCGGCATCGGCTTCGCCATCCCGATCGCAACCGCCGGCGGCGCAGCAGGAGCACCCGAACAGTGAACGACTTCCCACCACCGATCGACATGGAGGACACGTGAACACACCGCCCACACGGAGTGCGCCAATGGAGCACGTGGTGTTCCAGGTGAAGAAACTGCTCGTCGGCCAGGACGTGCTGCTGGAGCGTCTCATCGTGGCTCTGCTGGCACGAGGTCACGTGCTCGTCGAGGGCGTTCCCGGTCTGGCCAAGACGATGGCCATCAAGACGGTGGCGCAGACCATCGGGGGTGACTTCCAGCGGATCCAGTTCACCCCCGATCTGGTGCCGGCCGACCTCATCGGTACGCGGATCTACAACCAACGCTTGGGAGAGTTCCAGACCTCGCTCGGGCCGGTGCACACGAACCTGTTGCTGGCCGATGAGATCAACAGGGCGCCGGCAAAGGTGCAGAGCGCCCTCCTGGAAGTCATGCAGGAACGGCAGGTGACGATCGGGCGAGAGACGCACCGCGTCGGCAACCCGTTCCTCGTGATGGCCACCCAGAACCCGATCGAATCCGAAGGCACGTACCCGCTGCCCGAAGCGCAACTCGACCGGTTCATGCTCAAGGTGCTCGTCGACTACCCGACACCGGTCGAGGAGTTCGTCATCGTCGAGCGCATGACGACACAGATAGATCCGCCGCAGCAGGTGATGAGTTCTGCAGAACTGTTGCAGATGCAACAAGCAGCCGATGCCGTCTACGTCGACCCCTCGTTGATGGACTACGCGGTACGGGTCGTCACTGCGACCCGTAAACCGGCGACGGTCGGCCTGCGCGACCTCGCCGGCTACATGGCGTTCGGCGCCAGTCCACGAGGCTCGATCAACATGATCCTCTCGGCGAAGGCGCTGGCATTCCTGCGAGGTCGCGACTACGCGCTTCCTCAGGACGTCACCGACCTCGCCCTCGACGTCCTCCGCCATCGCGTCGTGCTGTCATACGAGGCTCTCGCCGACAACGTCAGCGCCGACAGCATCCTCACCAGGGTCATCGCCGCGATCCCCGTCCCCGACGTGCCGCTGCGCGAGTCTCGAGGCTCCTACGATGACGCCGCCTTCCGTCCAGACGCCTGAGCGGCTGCTGCGCCGGCTGGAGTGGCGGGTGATCCGCCGTCTCGACGGGCGCCTCCAGGGTGACTACCGCACGATGTTCCGCGGATCCGGCGTCGACGTCGCCGACCTGCGCGAGTACGAACTGGGCGACGACATACGCCACATCGATTGGAACGTCACGGCGCGCACCGATGTCGCCCATGTGCGCACCTTCCTCGAGGACCGCGAGCTCACGGCGTGGCTCCTGCTCGATCGTTCACCGTCGATGGGTTTCGGACCCGCGGCGCGACCGAAGGAGACCGTGCTTGTCGAGATCGCGATCGCCTTGGCACGAGTGCTCACACGCGGCGGCAACCGCGTCGGTGCGATCCTCTACAACAACGCCGTCGAGCGGACGGTCCCACCACGCAACGGGCGTATGCATGTGCTGCGGCTCGCCCACGAACTTCTGCGCCCGGCCTCCGAATCGCACGGAACCACCGATCTGAAGCGGCTGATCGAGGCCGGCGCCGCCGTGGCACGACGGCGGTCGCTCGTGTTCGTCATCTCCGACTTCATCAGCGAGCCGGGTTGGGAGCGGGCGATGGCCCGACTCACCGAGCGCCACGAAGTGATCGCCATTCGCTTGGTCGATCCCGGCGAGCTCGAGCTCCCCGCCACCGGCTGGATCGTCGTCGAAGACGTCGAGACCGGCGAGTTGCTGTCGGTCGACACCAGCGATCCCGAATTTCGCCGCCGTTTCAGCGAGGCCGCCGCAGCACGTGAAGCCAACGTGCATGAGTTGGCGCAGCAGGCTGGCACCCCTCTGTACGACATTTCCACTGAGGACGATCTGGTTCGCGCCCTCGTGCACATGGTCGAGAGCCGCAAGAGGCAGAGGCGCTGATGTCGTTCGCCTCGCCGACCATGCTCGTTCTCCTCGTTCTGGTGCCGCTCGCCGTCGCCGGCTACGTGGGAGTCGCCCGGCGACGCAGCGAACGGTCCGCGGCGCTCGCCGCGCAGGGCTTTGCGCCGACGTCGGCGGCGCGTCGACTACGCAAGGCTCGCCACGTTCCAGCGTTCCTGTTCTTGACGGCGCTTGTCGTGATGGTGGTGGCCTTCGCCAGACCACAGTTGAGCGTGGGCCTGCCGCACCGTGAAGGCGTCGTCATCTTGGCCTTCGACGTGTCGAACAGCATGCTGGCCACCGACCTCAAGCCGACGCGCATGGATGCAGCGAAGGCGGCGGCCAAGGCGTTCGTCGACAAGCAGCCGGACACGATCAAGATCGGCGTCGTCGCCTTCAACAACGGCGCGCTGGTCACCCAGCAGCCGACCAGCGACCGATCCGAGGCGTTGGCGGCGATCGATCGCTTGTCGTCGACCGGAGCGACATCGCTCGGCCAGGGGATCTTCGCGTCGCTCAGCGCGATTGCCGGCAAGGCGCTGAGTCTGCCGAAGGGCGCCTCGCCAGACGACGTCGGCGACATCGACATCGGTTACTACGGCTCGGCGGCCATCGTCTTGCTGTCCGACGGTGAGAACACATCGGGACCCGATGCTGCGGCTGTCGCCCAACTTGCATCGACCGCCGGTGTGCACATCTACCCGATCGGAATCGGTAGCACACAGGGCACGGTGCTGCAGATCAACGGCTTCAGCGTGGCGACGGCGCTCGACGAGCAGGCTCTGAAGCAGATCGCCTCCGTCACCAACGGCGCGTACTACAACGCCACCGACTCGGCGACGCTGGCGCAGATCTACGGGAGCATCGACCTGCGAACCGTGACCGACCCGAAGAAGACCGAGGTGACCGCATTGTTTGCGGGCTTCAGCACGCTCCTCCTACTGGTCGGCGGCGTCATGTCGATGCTGTGGTTCGGAAGGCTGGTGTAACGGTGTCGTTCGCCACCCCACTCGCACTGCTGGCGCTCTTGATCGTGCCGCTGCTCCTCGGTGGCTACCTGTGGCAGCTGCGCCGCAAGCGCAAGAGTGCCGTTCGCTACTCGAGCGTCGCTCTTGTCCGCCAAGCGATCCCCAAGCGATCCCGCTGGCGCCGCCACGTTCCGCCTGCCCTGTTCCTCGCGGCCATCACCGCGCTGGCCATCGGCTCGGCGCGACCGCGGATCTCGCAGGACATCGCTCTCAACAAGACGTCGATCATCCTCACCCTCGATGTGTCGGGTTCGATGTGCGCCACCGACGTGTCGCCGAACCGTCTCACCGCCGCCCAGAACGCCGCCAAGGAGTTCGTCAAGAACCAGGTCGCAGGAACGCGGATAGGGATCATCGCCTTCTCCAACTTCGCCCAGTTGGTCGTGCCTCCGACCCGTGACAAGGCCGCGCTCACGCGAGCGATCGACGGATTGACGACGAGTCGAGGGACCGTGATCGGAGCGGCGACGCTGCAGGCCATCGATGCCATCGCCTCGGTGGATCCGAACGTCGCTCCGGTCGACGCCGACGTCGCGGCTCAGGCGAACCAGGGCGGTAGGGACCGCAATGGCAACGAACCTCCGCCCGACACGACTCCCGCACCGGTGCCGGCCCAGGGCTACGTGCCCGACATCGTGGTGCTGCTCACCGACGGAGCCAACACCCGCGGCATCTCACCCGTCGACGCCGCCAAGCAGGCCGCAGCGCGGCGAGTACGCGTCTACACGATCGGCTTCGGCACCGACCAGCCGACTGCGCTCGTGTGCACCGCCGCGCAACTCGGCGCCGGCGCGTTCGACGGCGGTCCCGGAAACGGCGGTCCCGGAAACGGTGGCTTCGGCGGTGGACGGCGCAACTTCTTGGACCGCGACGAAACCACGTTGAAAGCGGTCGCCGCAGCGACGGGCGGGAAGTACTTCCAGGCCGAGGACGCCGACCAACTGCACGACGTGTTCGCCAAGCTGCCGAGCGACATCCAGAACCAGCACGAGGAGCACGAGATCAGCGTGTGGTTCGTCTTTGCAGGGGCCCTACTGGTAGTCGGAGCTCTCGGACTGTCGTTGTGGTGGAACCGGACCTGACCGCCTCGCGCCCTATTCCGTGTGGAGCAACAACGTCGCCGGTGTACGTGCTGCGCTCCGCGCGGGGATCGCGGCGACAA
>DATAJN010000624.1:0-4392 GCA_036262105.1 Ilumatobacteraceae bacterium | reverse complement strand
TGTGTGGGCGCGACAGTGGAGGTGCGGATGCTGGATCCGCGCCCAAGCAGGGCTGGCCCGTTCATCACAGCTAGGCGAGGTGGCGGGGGATACGGCGTGACCAGTGGCGTTCGGCCACCCGGGCGCCGGATTCGTAGGCGTCGAGTTCGATGTCGACGCAATACTCATCGGAGGTGCTGTGGACCTGCAACCGTGATTCGACGGTGATGGAGGCTTCCGGCCAGTCGATCTCGAACCGGACCGTCCCGCCGGCAGTGGCCAACGACGGATCGGTGACCGGCACACTGACTCGGCCCTCGTAGGAGTCGGTCACCCGCCCACCGTGGCGCGCGTCGTACGTTCCGCCGTACTTGGTCTGCGCCGTTGTCACACGAGCGAGGACGTCGTGGCTCACGCTCCACGTCAGGTCGTCGACGGGAGGCCGGTCCGGCTCGTCGATCTCCGCAAACTCCGGCACCCCTGCGCCACCCGACGGTAGTACTGGTAGTTGCATCTGCACTGACTTGATCGTCAACGTAACCGGCTGGGGAGGTACCCAGGTGTTGGGCCAATCGTTGCCGGCAATGCTGAGACGAATCGAGTGACCAGCCGGGAAGACCCACGACGTGGCTTCCATCTCGACCTCGATCTCGTAGGGCTCACCCGGCACCAGCGGGGCTGGAGGATCCACGCGATGCGTGAGGTTCAGCAAGCCGCGCGCCACGAGAGCCGACGTTCCGTCGGGCCACACATCGTTGAGCTTCACCGAGAGATACGCGACCGGTTGATCGCAGGCCACCGTGGCGCCCACGACAACGTGGCCGAGCACTTCGGTTGGTGAGTCGACCGCCCAATCGGTGGTCAACGACCAGGCATCGTCGAGACGTTGGTCGAGTGGCTGCCCCCACGGCAGGCCGCCGGCACAGGAGTTCCAAGCCGCCGCGCCGGTGTCGGCTCGGGTCCGCAACGAGCGACAGCGACCGTCGAAGAGCGTCGTGATCGTGAGTCGTTCCGGAGGCCAGGCATCCTCGTACCGCCATTCACCTTCGTGCACGGCGAGGTCGGGCTCGGGCTTGGTGGCGTGTCGAACGAAGACGCGGATCGGTGGACGCGGTTGGTGCGCGTCACCACGCAACCATCGGCCGAAGAACGTGATCATCTCCGGAACCAGGTCGATGTGCGGGCCCGGCAATGACGAGCAGGGCGACATGTGGCTCCATGGCCCGATCATCAGTTCCTTCTCGCAGGCAAGGTGCTCGAAGGTTCGCAGCGTGTTGTTGCGATAGCCGTCTGCCCATCCGGCAACGATCATCGTCGGGCAGGCGATTCGACCGTAGTCGGGTCGGACCGAACCGTGTCGCCAGTACGGCCCGTCGACCTGCTCCTCCGTCCACCGCAGCAGCCATGGCTCGTGACCGGCAACGCGTGCCAGCCATTCCTCGCGCCAGCCGTCACCCCAGATCGCCGGAACTGGTGGCAGGGCGTTCATCGGGATCATGTAGTGGCAGTAGTCGATCAGGTCGATGGCGCGTAGCGCTCCACCCATGTAGTGCACGTCGTCGGTGTAGCGGTCGTCGGTCGCGTAGATCGCGCAGATCGCCCCGAGGCACGCCGGTCGCTCGCACGCCAACTGCAACGAGTTGAAGCCAGAGTAGCTGTAGCCGAACATTCCGACCCGCCCGTTGCTCCACTGCTGCGCGGCGAGCCAGGCGATCACATCGGCGAGATCGTCGAGCTCGGAGAGCGGGTACTCGTCAGTCGCCCGCCCCGCCGACGAACCGGTACCGCGGAGATCGAGGCGGCAGACGGCGAAGCCGCCTTCGGATCGCAGACGTCGGTAGTCATCGGTGTGCGACTCGCTGGTGAGGTCGTCCTTCCGGTACGGCAATGCCTCGAGCAGAACGGGTGCCGGCCGGCCTTCACTCGGCAGGTACAGGTCAGCGGCCAGGCGGGTGCCGTCGCGGACCGTGATCCATACCTGCTCGCACAGCACTGGCCGAGCGTAACCGCCGCGACTCAGCGCGGTAGGAGCGTGTAACCGGGGTTGGTGAATTCGAGATGGTCGGCGCGCTTCACGGGCACGCCCTCGATTGCGACTCGGCGTCCGAGGGTGATGCCACCGATCTCGCGGCGGCCGGTCCACACCGCCGTGACGGTGCCGGTGCCGTCGGAGATCGATACGGCAAGCGCCGGCTGGCCAGACGTCGGCCGCGCCGTCATCCGGGTGACCTTGCCGATCACGCAGACCCGAGCGCGCGGCTGCGCATCGCTGATACGGGTTCCGACGATCTCTGGAACGGGCTGTGGTTGTCGCGAGTCGCGTTGCTTACGACCGAGCCGGACCATGATCAGCCCACCAGTGCCCGCCGGACGTCGTCCTCGACGCCACCCGTGACCAGGACGAGCACCTCGTCGCCTTCATGCAGCACCGTGTCGCCCCGCGGCACCACGACGTGGCCTTCGCGTAGCACAGCGACGACTGTCGACTCCCTGGGTAGGCCGAGCTGGGTGATCTCTTTGGTGATGGCCGGCGACCCGGCAGCGAGGGTGACTTCTGCGAGGCGGGCCTTGCCACCTTCGAGGCTGAGCAGTCGGACGAACGAGCCGACGGTGACCGCCTCTTCGACGAGTGCCGTCAGCAGATGTGGGGTCGACACCGAAACATCGACGCCCCACATGTCGGTGAACATCCATTCGTTCTTCGGGTTGTTGACACGGGCAAGGACCCTGGGAACGGCGAACTCCTGCTTGGACAGCAGCGAGACGACGAGGTTGTCTTCGTCGTCGCCGGTGACTGCAGCCACGATGTCTGCATCGGCGGTGCCGATGGAGCGCAGGGTGGCGACTTCGCAGGCGTCGCCAAGGAACCATGTGACGCCCACGGGAGTTCGCGTGGCCTGCCCATTGGCGACGATCGATGCGTCGTTGTCGATCAACGTCACCGCGTGACCCGAATCCTGGAGCTGGCCGGCCATGTAACGACCGACGCTGCCGGCGCCGGCGATGATCACCTTCATCAGTGTGTCTCCCCTGCGAGGTGCAGCGCCGAGTCGAGCGATGCGGCGTTGTCGGAGGCGATGACGACGTGCACGACGTCATCTTCTTGCAGCAACATGGCCGGTGCCGGGATCGATGCCTGGCCGAATCGCCCGAGCACAGCTACTCGTCCGGAGGTGGAGGCCTCGAGCTCGGCGATCGACATCCCGGCGGCACCGGCGGCGACCCGACGTTCGACGATGGTGAACTTGGCCGTTGGATCGATCCAGTCCGGTGTGGTGTCCGACGCCAGCAGATGGCGCAACACCCGAGCGCTGGTCCATGCCACGGTGGCGACCGTGGCAATGCCCAGGCGTTCGTAGATCTCGGCGCGTCGCGGATCGTAGATGCGGGCGACAACGTGCTGGACGCCGAAGGTCTCGCGTGCAACGCGGGCGATGAGGATGTTGGAGTTGTCGCCACTGGTGACTGCAGCGACCGCACAGTCGGGGGTAACGCCGGCCCCGGTCAGCACGTCGCGGTCGAACCCGACGCCGACCATGGTAGTTCCCGTGAACCCCTCGCCAAGGCGTCGAAAGGCCTCCAAGCGGCGATCGATCACGACAACGCTGTGGTCCGTGGAGGCGAGGCTGAGCGCGACCTCTGAGCCGACTCGGCCACAACCGACAACGATTACATGCATAGCCGCGACTCCTACTCCTCTTCGGTGTGATCGCCCGTCGTATGGATCGGAACCGAGACAACCGCTGTGTGCGGACGGTAGAGCAGTTTCGCCTTCAGGGCAAAGGCGCTGCCGTTGTGGAGCCATTGCGACTTCCAGGATGTGACGAACTCGGGAATCACCACGGTGATGATGTCGTCCTGGTACCGCTCGTCGAGCTCGTCGATGAACTGCAGGATCGGGCGTGTCAGCTCTCGGTACGGCGAGTACACCGTGTGCAACTCGATCGGCACTTCGAAAGCCTTCCATTGGTCTTCGATGGCCTTGCGCTCTTCGTCGTTGCTGGCCACCGTGACGGCCAGGATGCGGTCGGGGTTGAGCGAGCGGGCGTACTGCACGCCGCGTAGCACGCCTTTGTTGACGCCGCCGACGAGAACCACCATGGTGTGGGTTTCGCGGGGTGCCCTGTAGCCGGGCGGGGCGACGACAGCGCCACGGCTCCGCTTGTAGTGCTTGCCGATGCTGCGGAACATCACCACCATGATGGGGATCAGCGCTGCCGGTATCCATGCGCCTTCGGTGAACTTGGAGACAACGACGATCAAGGCGATCAACCCGGTCGACACAGCGCCCACGGCATTGATCATCATGTGCACGCGCCATTTGGGCTCGCGCTCTTTCATGTGGTGGCGCACCATGCCGGCTTGGCTGAGGGTGAATCCGGTGAACACTCCAAAGGCGTACAGCGGGATCAG
>DATAJN010000623.1:0-1931 GCA_036262105.1 Ilumatobacteraceae bacterium | reverse complement strand
GCGTCTTGGCGACACCGTTCTGGTGCGACGAGTTGGCCACGATGACGCTGGCCCCAGTGGTGACGGGCGTGAAGATGGTGGTTGTCGGCTCAGTGAAGACCGTCGGCTGCGAGGTGATGGTCTGCGACGTATCGATCGGCGGGTTGGTCGGCTGCGTGGTAGCCGTCGTCTTGTTGTCGTCGCTGTTGATGTTCTTCAGGATCAAGAACCCCACCACGACCGCCGCGATGGCGATGACGATGGCCAGCGTCGAGCCCATCGGTGAAGCGCTGCTGCCCGATTTCCGCGGACGACTCGGCTGTTCGTTACTCATGTGTCTCCCTCATCCCCTCGATCTAGTCCCCACTTGCCGCGCCCTCGATCATCTCACGGCGGCGCCGCTCACGATGACGCCGCAAGCGGCGCACGGTGAGCGGATCGAACCCCAATGCCGACGGGTGATCGATGACCCGGTTCACCTCGAGATTGTATTCCTCCACGGAGCAGGCAAAACGAGCTCTGATCGCCGAATGCCTCGGCTCGTCGAGTGTGAACCACGAGGACTCGAAGCTGATGATCGCCTTGTCGCGCTCAGAGAGTGTGGGAGATCCGTCGGTCACAGCTCAAGCCTTACCGGTGGAGCAGGGTCATTACAAGCACCCCCCTAGTAATGTCTCCGCCGATGCCAGTGTCGAGCCGCCCGTTCCTGATCGGTGTTGCCGGCGGTACCTGTGCTGGAAAGACCGTTCTCTGCGAGCGCGTGGCCGATTTGGCCGGCACCGGGTACGTGGCGTTGATCCGCCTCGACATGTATCAGATCGATCGCAGCCATCAGGAGTGGGAGCAACGCGTCGCCGCCAACTACGACCATCCTGACGCCTACGACTGGTCACTGCTCAACCACCATCTCGCCATGCTGGCTGCCGGCGAGGGGGTGCACGCGCCGACTTACGACTTCACGGTGCACAACCGCAGCGAGATCGTGCGCTGGATCGCGCCGGCGCCCGTCATCATCGTCGAGGGGATCCTCGTGCTGTGGGAACCGGCGCTGCGCGAACGCTTCGAACTGAAGGTCTACATCGACACCGATGCCGATCTGCGGTTCATCCGCCGGCTCAAACGCGACGTCGAAGAACGCGGTCGCACGACCGACAGCATCGTCAACCAGTACCTCACCACCGTGCGGCCCGGCCACGAGCGGTACATCGAGCCGAGCAAGCACCACGCCGACGTCGTCATCCAGCAAGGCGGCCTCAACCAACCCGCCTTCGACGTGCTGCTGGCCCGGGTCCGCGAGCTGACTCGGATGTAATAACCGCTCCGCTGCCATCGAAGTGTTGCCGCAGGGCACCACAACGGTGCCGTAGGGCAACATTTAGCCGCTCGGCGCGGCCGTCGCGTCTTGCGTGTCACGATTTCGGGATCGAAATCACCTTCTCTCGCGTGACGTTCGAGGAGTTCGCTCGCTCGGAAGGTGTCCGCCTGCGAGCGGCGCTCGTCGCCGCGTACGGCGCGCAGGCTGGACTGGACGCTGCTGCAGAGGCGATCGCCTATGGCCGGGAGCACTGGGCGCGTCACCCGATCCCGGCGTCGCTGACGTCTGTACAGCCATGACCAACCTGACGACGACTCCTACCAGTCAGTCGCGCCCCCTGGCGCGGCGAACGGCGGCAACGCTGGCGACAGGCATCGTGGGTGGGTTTGCCCTCGGTGTCGTGGCCCGGGCGTGGATGCGCCTGATCGCTGACGACCCTGACTTCACATGGAACGGAACGTTGTTCATCGTGTTCGGCTTCACGATCTTCGGCTTCGCGCAATCGATCGTCGCAGTGGCCCGCCGTCACGCCCGGCGGCGGTGGGCGCTGACGCTCGTGCGAACGATCGGGACCGTGGGCATGCTCCCGCTGTTCGTCGGCGCCGGAGCCGTGATGCTTCCGACGGTCCTCGGAGGT
>DATAJN010000622.1:0-12995 GCA_036262105.1 Ilumatobacteraceae bacterium | reverse complement strand
ACCAACTCGATTTCCTGCGGCGTTTCCTCGCAACAGCGACGAGCGGTTAGGTTTCGCCACCGATGGACCGAAACCTGCGCGACCTGTACAGCCATGTGTCGGTTCACGCGACGGCCGACCGCGAGCACGAGGCCGTGATCGAGTTGCTGTTGTTGGTGATGGTGGCCGACCGCCACATCTCCGCCGACGAGCTCGACGAGATCCGCGCCATCAGCGACGATTCGGGCTGGGAGTCGTCGACGTTCTCGTTTGATCAGTATCTCGGCCAGGCAATGGCCAAGGTCCGCGCCGCCGTGGCCGATCACAAGACTGACGCGTTGCTCGACGACATCGACGCCCGCGTCGCCAGCACCGTGCTGCGTCAATCGCTGTTCTCGGCGGCACGAGATGTCGCCGGTGTCGACCACGACATCGCGCCCGAGGAGGAATCACTCCTCGGCAAAGTCGCCGTCCGCTTCGCCTAGGTTCGGCAAGCCTCCATCGCGTAGATGTCGTGCCACCTGGACTGCGCGCACCGATCCGACGACCGCTGGCGGCGAAACGGGCGCCGGCGGACCGAATCGACGCCAGCGCAGGCAGGGAGTGGGCGAGGTCAGCGCTGGCCGCGACGGCCAACCGCGACTCGATCGTGACCACTGAGGTCGGGGGTGATCGCTATCTCGTCGAATCCCGACTCGCGCAACAACTCCGCAACCGCCCGACCATGCGAGGAGCCGATCTCGATCACCAGCCATCCACCCGGCCGCAACCACCGGGCGGAGTCGCCGACGATGCGCCGGATCTCGTCGAGGCCATCTTCGCCACCGAACAGCGCAAGTGCGGGCTCCCAATCGCGCACGACGGGTTCGAGCTCATCGTCGTCGACCGAGACGTACGGAGGGTTGGACACGACCAGTGCCAGCCGGCCGCACAGGTCGACAGGCAGCGCATCGAACCACACGCCGTGGGCCAGCCTCACGTTGGCTCCGGAACGTCCGATGCCCGCAGCGTTGGCTCTGGCTACATCGAGTGCGTCGGACGATTGATCGGTCATCCACACCACGACACCTGGCAGGGGTAGTTCGTGAGCGAGCGACAATCCGATGGCGCCGCTGCCGGTGCCCAGATCCGCGCACACGATGGGGTGCTCGAGCGAGCGGGCGAGCCGCAGCGCGACCTCGACAACCAGCTCGGTCTCCGGCCGCGGGATCAACACGCGTCGGTCGACCATCAGGTCGAGGTGGCGAAATCCCCAACGACCCAACACGTACTGCAGAGGTTCGCCGGCGTCGAGCCTGACGAGCATGGCGTCGAGATGGGCGACCGCACGCGCGGTCGCCGCGGCATCGAGACTGACGAGGAACTCGTCCCCATCGAGGCCCGAGGCCACCTCGCACAGCCATCGAGCCTGAGGTCTGCCGACGCGTGCAGCGGTCTCGTTCCACAACTCGCCCCAGCTGATCGCGTCGTCACTCATCGCCGGAGAGTTGGCGAGCCCGTTCCTCTGCAGTCAGGGCATCGACGATCTCGTCGAGGTCGCCGGCGAGGACTTCCTGCAACCGGTAGATCGTGAACCCGATGCGATGGTCGGTGACCCGGTTCTCCTTGAAGTTGTACGTCCGGATCTTCTCACCGCGGCCACCGCCACCGACCTGCGAGCGCCGCTCGGCCGACATCGCCATCTGCTGTTCGTCCTGGGCGAGCTTCAGCAGCCTTGCCCGCAGCACCTGCATCGCCCGGGCACGGTTCTGCAGTTGGCTGCGCTCGTCCTGCATGGCAACCACGAGACCGGTCGGCTTGTGGGTGATGCGAACTGCAGAGTCGGTCGTGTTGACGCCCTGACCGCCGGGGCCACTCGACCGGTAGACGTCGATTTCGAGATCACGCTCGTCGATCTCGACTTCGACCTCTTCGGCTTCCGGCAGGACGAGCACTGTGGCCGACGATGTATGAATTCGGCCCTGGCTCTCGGTCGCCGGTACACGTTGCACGCGATGTGTACCGCCTTCGAACTTGAGGCGACTCCACGTCGTATCACCCTTGATGAGGATCGTGACGAGGTTGATCCCGCCGAGGTCGCTGGCGTCGAGCGAGAGCACCTCGACAGTCCAGCTCTTCAGCGCGGCGAAGTTGCGGTACATCTCGTAGAGATCCCCGGCGAAGAGATTGCCTTCCTCACCACCCTCCGCACCGCGGATCTCCATGATCACGGCCTTGCCATCGTTGGGATCCTTGGGCAGCATCAGCAGCCGCAGCTGCTCCTCCAGTTCGGCGAGAGCACTCTCCGCATCTGCGAGCTCGGCCCGTAGCATCTGCCGGTCGGTCTCGGACGCATCGACCAGCAGTTCGCGAGCCGCCTGTGCATCGGCGGAACGCCTTCGATGAGCCCGAAGGCACTCGACCACGGGAGTGAGGTCTTTGTACCGCTTCGAGACGCGGCGCAGTGCCTCGTGATCGCCGGCGACATCGGGGTCACCGAGGCTCACCTCCAGCGAGATGTACTCATCTTCCAGGGACGCGAGTCGTTCGAACACCGACCGAGCAGGTTACGGCCTCAACCGACAGGAACGATCGGTATCGGCTCGTGGAGCAACGCGGCGATCTCTCCTTGCACCGGCACTGCATCGCGCACCGGCACGACGATTCGCGTCGGGTCTCCTGTCGCCAGCCGAGCATCGGTCGCAAAGGGAACCAGATCGAGATCGACGCCGGCGCTGACGACGATCGTCGTCGACTGCCCATCGATCATCGCCCGGGCCACCGCGGGATAGGGATCCTTGATGTTCGAACGTGCCAGCGGCGAAGGAACTGCCTCGACCAACGACGCCCCGATCAGGGCAGGATCATCGATGAACAGCGCGCGCAGTGCGCGCTCCCGGCCGATGCGGTTCAACGGATGCGGCGGAGCGCCGACCTGGCGATGTGGAGCAACCGCGGCCACGACCTTGCTGAGTGCGTCGACAGTCGGGATGTCGCCATGCATCATCTGGAACGCCTCACGGTCGTGCTGGCCGACGCCGACCTCCAACCTCGCTTCACCGGAGATCTCGTCGTCGACGACTCGGCAAACTTCCAACCCGCGCACCTCGCCGATGAGCATTCCGTGCTCGATCACCGGCGTGGCACCGCCCTGCACGATCAGGGCGACGAATGACTCGTGCCCGATCGGCGCGTCTGGCTGCGGCAACAGCGGTTCGGCGATCGCCGCCAGCAATGCTCGCTCGTCGACGTGCCAGACGTCGATCGGCGTTCGGAAGGCGGCCATTCGGCGGGCGATGGTGCCGGTGCCCTCCCCCGCCAGAACATGCAACTCGCTCACGCCGGCGCGCACTGCCCAGGCCAGCGCAGGGCCCAGCCCACGATGTTGCCGTTCTTCGAGGAGCACCCACCCGACACCACCGTCGTGCGCCGCGGCACCGAGAGCGAACGCGTCGGTCTGCAGGTCGACCGTCGGCCAGTGATCGCGGATCAAGGCCGCTAGCTTCACTGCCAGCAATCGCTCGCGGCGCGCTTGATCGACCATCGATGGTCACGCTACCGAGGAGGTCAGTCGGTGAAGTACCCAACCACGTCGGCGACAAGGTCGACGACTCCACCGTTGTTGAACATCATCACGGTGCCCTCGGACCCGAGCCGGGCCAGAACCATGTTGGGAATCACCTGACCGGCGATGACGTTGAGATTGGATGCCAACGGGCGGTCACTCCCTCTGGGGTACACAGTGATGAAGGTGCTGACAGTTGGGGCAACCGCCGTGACGTTGAGCATCACCCCGCTGACGCCATTACTCGGAACGCCGGCCTTGCCCGACAACGTGACTTCGAGCGGTGTCTGCCCGACCTTCGCCAGAGGGGCTCCGAGGCCTTCGCGGGTGTCGAGCACGCGTCTCGGGCTGAGTGACACGTACCGGCCCGACGCATTGCCGTGGAAGCATCCGAGCACATCGATCACGATGTCGGTGGATCCCGTGTTGTTGAAGATGCTGACCTTGCCGTTGCTGCCAACTCTGGCGAGGACCATGTTGGGAACGGTCTGCCCGGGAACCATGTTGACGCTCGATGCGAACGGTCGTGCTTCCCCCGATGGCCACACGGTCAGGAAGCTCCCCGCCGTCGGCCCGGTCACGGTGACGTTCAGCGCCACAGCTTGCGCCTTGTCCGAGACGCCACTGCGACCCGCAACTTGCAGATCGAACGACTGCCCTTGCCCGAGCGCGCCGAAACGTCCCCCCGTGCCGTCACGGGTGTCGAGCAGCCGTGCGGGCACCAGCGGTTCCAATCCAACCGACGTGCCACCACGGAAGTAGCCGACGACGTCGGCGACGAGGTGAACGCTGCTGGTGTTGTTGAAGAAGTTGACGTCGCCGCCGTTGCCGAGGCGGATGATCGCCAGGTTCGGCACGGCCATTCCAGGAACCGGGTTGAGGTTCGAGGTGAATGGACGGCCCTGGCCACCCGGCCAGGCCGTGACGAACGTCGGCCCGGTCGCGTCGACAGCAGTGAGGTTGACGGCAACGGCAACCGCGTCGGCCGGTACGCCGAACTTGTTGCGGATCACGAATGGCCACGACTCGCCGGCGCCGAGGGCACCGAGCCTTCCGCCCGTACCGTCGCGTGTGTCGAACAGGCGTTGGGGGTTCATCGAAACGAACTCGGTCTCGATCGAAGGGAGGCTGACGATCGGCGGGATGCCACCACTCGGAGGGGGGTCCCCCGGCCCGGTCCGGAAGAATTGGAGGTTCTGATACGCCCCGTTGAGGATCGTCGTTGCCCCGCCACCCATCCAGCCGTCGATGACAGAGCCGAACACGTTGCGGAAGTCAGTGGTCATGTCGAGGCGATCCCACTGATTCTTGATCGCGGCAAACGATGGTGGCTGCCCGTAGTGCCCGCCCTTGACGTTGGGCCCGATGACGAATTGGACGTTCGCGGTGCCGTGATCGGTGCCGGCAGAGTCGTTGGAGTAGGGGGTTCGTCCGAACTCCGACATGGTCATCACGGTCACGCGGCTGTAGTACGCCGGGTCCAGTGTCGAAAAGAACGTGGCCAGGCCGGTGTCGAGTTGGAAGAGGAGGTCGGGATGTTTGGCGGGTTCGCTGTCGTGCGTGTCGAAGCCGTCGAGGCCGAGGTCGAGCACCCGGAAGCCCAGGTTGGCGTTGATGAGTCGGGCCGCGACGGTCATCTTCTTGACGAAATCATCGCCAGTAGGAGCAGGCGTGTACACCGGCGCCACGTCCGTGGCCAGACCGAGTTGGGTCTTCAACACCCCCGCGTACATGTCGTGCCATTGGCCGCGGCCTGCCGGACTTGCCGAATACGCACGCAGCCCGTTGAACATCCGCAGTTCGGCCGGATCGGTACCCGTGCCGAACATGTTGCTGCCGTTCTCGGGCACCGCGACCGCCCGGCGCACCGCCCCCAGCAAGTGCAGCGGCACCGAGGAGCCGATCGTCGCCGCCATCAGATCCGCAGTTGCCGGCGGTTGACCATCGAGCCAACGGCCGATCCAGCCGGTGGTGGCCGGACCCACCGCGAAGCTTCCGTTCATCCAGATGGCCATCGAGGTGAAGTGCGACAGGTCGGGATTGGGGTAACCGACGCCGTGGACGATGGCCAGTTGCCCGGCATCCCACAGCGACTTGGTGTAGGTGAGGTTCGGGTGCAACCCGAAGTTGCCGTCGAGAGGCAGCACTTGGGCGGCGGGGATCGCCACGTTGCCGTTGGCCGGGCCGCGGACGGCGTAGTAGGTCGGGTTCGTGTACGGGATGACGGTGTTGAGCCCGTCGTTGCCGCCGTAGAGCACGATGTTGACGACGATTCCGTCGTGCGGGCCGATCGGCGTGGCAGCAAATGCTTCCGGCATGTCGAAGCCGAGATGGCCGAGGCCGAACCGGTCGGATCCGAACGCACCGAGGGCAGCACCACCGAGAACGCCGCCGCCGATGGCTTGCAGGAACTTGCGGCGCGTCCAACCGTTGGGGCCGATGATGTCGCCGAGGCGGTCTGGCTGCGACAACAGCAACAGGGCGTCGGCTGCGGAGATATCGGGATCAAGCATCGTCGTCTCCTCAGGCCATGTGCATTTCGGGGGCGAGCATCGTCATCGTCAGCAGGTTCGTCGGTGCCCACCAGTTCTGCCACGCCGTTGCGTTGCGTTCCGCTTGGTGAGCGGCGATGAGCGCATTACGAGTTGTCGCGGACAGCGGGTTGATGCCGAAGAAACCGGCGACGTAGTCGACCGCATCTGCAACGGTTCTGTTGTAGATCACCTTGATGTCCGCGAACGCACCGCCGGTGTCGCGCAGCCGCCAAGTGACGGACTGGGCAAGGTCGGCACGAGCAGCGAGGGCGCTGGTGTTGAGCCAGTAGGCGTTCGGTCGCCACCCGGAGACGTTGGGGGGTTGATAGATCTGCTGCCCGGTCGATTCGGCGCGCCAGGAAACACCGAGCTGGTCCGGAGTGACACCGGTGTAGTAGCAAAGGGCGACGATGTACTCGATCGGTGTGCGCACCAGGCCCTGCTTGGCGGTCGTGCTGTAGAACTCGGGGCGATTGAGGATCTGACGCGCCAGGTTGGCCAGGTCCATGTCGGCGGCGAAGACCGGCGCGATGGCATCGAGCACCGCCGTCGGCGGGCTGGGGTGCGCAAGGAACTCCCAGAGCTTCTTGGTGATGTAGCGAGCCGCGATCTGCTTCTTCGTCGGGTTGTTCAGCAAGATCTCGTCGATGATCTGCGGGCCGGTCCAGGCCTGTGTCGTGCCGAAGAACGTCTTCAATCCGTTGTCGTGGCGGTTCGCGTAGAACTGATACTGATAGTTCGGCCAATCGGCGTTGTAGCCAGTCCACGCTCGCGCCGACGCTTCGACATCGGCCTCGGTGTAGTTGCCCACTCCGAGGGTGAACAGCTCCATCAACTCACGGGCGAAGTTCTGGTTGGGCGCGCCCTTCACGTTCTTGGCGTTCGACAGGTAGACGAGCATCGCCCGATCGATGGCCATGTTCTGCGTCAAGTTGCGGAAGTTGCCCAGCGCGTTGTCGCGGTACATCTGTGTCTGCAGCATCATGTGGAAGCCCTGGCCGACGTCCGACCATCCGCTGACGAAGTGACCGTGCCAGAACAGCGTCATCTTCTCCTGGAACGGGCGCACCTTGGTGACCATGTTGTTGATCCAGAACGAACAAGCGGCCACGTACTGGTTCCAGCTGCTGTTCGCGTCTTCGCTCTGGAAGTACGCCGGCAGCGCTGGGGAACCGTTCAGGGCGATGTTGATGACGTTCTCGACGGCTGCCGAGTACGACGTGAGGTCGAGCGTCTTCAGCTCGGCAAGTCGGCTCGGTCGAACTACGAACTCTGTTCGCCGCAACAGGTGGGCGAGGTCGTCGTCGGATACGGCCACGCGGTTCTCCTTCGCATCGGTCAGCTGACGCGATCGATCAGCTGATTGGGTTATCGCCCGCCGCTCAGCCGATCTTGAGTCGAGCCCACGTCATGAAACTGTAACAATAGCTCCACGAGCACCCGTACGCGAAACGGCCCGGTCGTGTGACCGGGCCGTTTCGGTGTTCTCGCTGCTTACTTGGACTTGCGCTCGCCGTAACGCTTGTTGAAGCGCTCGACGCGGCCACCGGTATCGACCAGCTTCTGCTTGCCGGTGAAGAACGGATGGCATTCGTTGCACAGCTCCACGTGCAGGTCACCAGCTCGCGTCGAACGGGTCGTGAAGGTATTGCCGCAGCTGCAGCGCACCGTGGTGTCGTTGTACGTCGGATGGGTATCGGTCTTCATGAGCGGTTCTCCGTTGAATTCGGTTACCCAGTGTACCGCCAGGACACAGCCGGAAGCGGATCAATTTCGCAAGTAACAAGACCGCAAAACCGACGACGACGAGCCCGCCATTCACATCGCCGGCTGCTTGCCGATCTCGTTGAGGAACTCTTCGTTGGTGCGGAACGTCCGCAACCGGTCGACCAGCAGTTCGAGGCCCGGGGCGGCGTTGCCTTCAGCAGCGAGACCACTGAGCACGCGCCGCAGCTTCCAGACCATCTGCAGCTGCTTGCGGTCGAACAAGAGCTCTTCGTGACGGGTGCTGGAGGCGTCGACATCGATGGCCGGGTAGATGCGCCGCTCCGACAACTTGCGGTCGAGGCGCAGCTCCATGTTGCCGGTTCCCTTGAACTCCTCGAAGATCGCGTCGTCCATGCGGCTGTTGGTCTCGACGAGCGCCGTGGCCAGGATCGTGAGCGAACCGCCCTCTTCGACGTTGCGCGCGGCACCGAAGAACTTCTTCGGCGGATACAGCGCACCGGCATCGATTCCACCGGACAGGATGCGACCGCTTGCTGGAGCCGCCAGGTTGTAGGCACGGCTGAGGCGGGTGATGCCGTCGAGGATGATCACGACGTCGTCGCCCTGCTCGACCAGTCGCTTGGCCTTCTCGATGGCCAGTTCGGCGACGTGAGTGTGCTCGTCGCTCGGACGGTCGAACGTGCTGGAGATGACCTCACCCTTGACGGTTCGACGCATGTCGGTGACCTCTTCGGGTCGCTCGTCGATGAGCAGCACGATGAGCTTCACTTCCGGGTGGTTCTGTTCGATCGACGTGGCGATCGTCTTCATGATCGTGGTCTTGCCCGCCTTGGGCGGCGACACGATGATGCCGCGCTGACCCTTGCCGATCGGGCAGATCAGGTCGATGATGCGAGCCGTCATGTTGTTCGGATCGGATGGGTTCTCGAGCCGCAGCTTCTCGTCGGGGAACAGCGCCGTGAGATCCTCGAATCGAGGACGCGTTCTGGCCTTCTCGGGATCACCATCGTTGACCGAGTGGATCTCGAGCATTGCCGGGTTCTTCTCGTTGCGCCCGGCCGGACGACTGAGGCCAGTGACGAAGTCACCCTTGCGCAGCCCGTACTGGCGAGTGAGCTTGACGGGGATGTAGGCATCGTCGCGGCTGGCCAGGTAGCCGCTGACGCGAAGAAAGCCGTACCCCTCGTCACGCAGATCGAGGTAACCGGAGACCTTGACGGGCTCCATGCTGATCGGAGGCCCGACTGCGATGTCGTCGGGGCGGTCGGGCCGCTCCAACCGCTCCTGATCGGGGCCCTGCGGCCCGTCGCCGCGACCCTTGTTGCGCCTGCGCCGTCTGCGCCGGCTGTTGCGGCTCTCGCCTTCGCCGTCAGCATCGCCATCGTCGCCATCGGCACCCGCGGGAGCTGTTGCAGGTTTCGATGCGGCCGGCGTGGGAGGCAGCTCGGTGACCTGCACCTCGCCGGAGCGGATCAGTTCGATCTCCCAGTCGGCGAGTGGCTCGCCATCGGGGCCGAGAACCACCTCGACCTCTACGGGACCGCTCGCCTGGGCCTGATCGGTGCCCGACTCTGCAGGACTCCTGGGTGCCGCTCCGTCGCCGTTGGACGCGACCTCCACGGCCGATTCCTCGACCGGCGCCTGCTTGGCGGTCTTCGAGGCGCGGCCGTTGGATGACGACGCGGGTGCCGCGGCAGCAGGGCCTGAGCCGCCCGTGGTCTCCAGGATCTTGTCGATCAGCGTCGCCTTTGCGGCGCGCGCCGTGGTCTTGATGCCCAATGCCTGGGCGATTGCGAGCAGCTGCTCTTTGTCCTTGGATTCGAGCATCGACTGTTCGAGAGCTTCCGCGGCCACCGGCCACCTGCTTTCTGAGGAACGACAGTGGGCTCGGCGTGTCGAAATACAACACGACCGGCGGCCACACCACCGAGATGATTCGCCCTTTCGCACCCCCCGCACGGTCATTTCGACCCGAACGGTTGCAGCGAGATGTTCGGGAACCCGAACGTTTGCACTGTAGCGAACTGGCGCGCGATCCGCAACGCACCCAATCGATCAATCGACGCGAGGGCACGCCGTAGTTCAGCGCTGGGCGTGCATTTCGACGAATTGCTGCACTGCAGCGAGCTCGTTGGGGAGCTCGGTGATGTGCTCCTGCCGTTCCATCAGATCGGCGAGATGGGCAGGAAGTCGCGGCCGCACGCCAGTGGCACGTTCGACCGCATCGGGGAACTTTGCCGGGTGCGCCGTGGCCAACGTGACGATCGGTCCGGTGAGCGACGACCGCAGCTCTTCGGCGGCGCCGATGGCCACCGCTGTGTGCGGATCGACGAGCATTCCCGTCTCCCGATAAGTGCGCCCGATCACCTCGACCGTCTTGTCGTCGCCGAGACGCGCTGCCGCGAACACACCGTCGACATGTTCGGCTCGCTGATCGGCTTCGATCGACAACCGTCCACTGGTTCGGAAGTGCTGAAGTTGTTCGGCAGTGAGCCCGCCATCGCGGTGATTGATCTCGAACAGCAGGCGTTCGAAGTTCGACGACACCTGGATGTCCATCGACGGGCTGAGTGACGGGACGACCGGCCGTGTGCTCATGTCGTTGTCGTTGATGAACCTGGTAAGGATGTCGTTGGCATTCGAGGCAACGACCAGCTTGTCGATCGGCGCTCCCATTCGCTTGGCGATCCACCCGGAGAACACGTTGCCGAAGTTGCCGCTGGGCACGCAGAAGTTGACGGTGCCACGCAAGTGATCGGTGGCCGTGACGTAGTACACGACTTGAGCCATGACGCGTGCCCAGTTGATCGAGTTGACCGCGCTCAGGTTCATGCGATCGCGGAACGGGGCGTCGTTGAACATCGCCTTGACAAGATCTTGACAATCGTCGAACGAGCCGTCGACTGCCACCACGTGAACGTTCGGCGAGTCGACGGTGCTCATCTGCCGGCGCTGAACCTCGCTGGTACGACCGTTCGGAAAGAGGATGAAGATGTCGGCGCGGCTGCAGTGCCTCACACCGTCGATGGCCGCAGAGCCGGTGTCGCCTGAGGTCGCTCCGACGATCGTGACCCGCCGGTCCTGTTGGGCCAGCACGTGCTCGAACAGTCGCCCGACGAGCTGCAGGGCGACGTCTTTGAACGCCAGAGTCGGACCGTGGAACAACTCCTGCACGAAGTGGTCGTCACCGATCTGCACCATTGGGACGACCGCCGGATGAGCGAAGCTGCGATAGGCCTCGACGCACATCGATTCCATATCGTCGGGGGCGATGTCACCGGCCACGAACGGTTGCATGATCTGGGCAGCGCGCGTCGCGTAGCTCATGCCGTGAACGCTCTCGGTGAGGCGCGGCCACTCGGCCGGCACGTACAGGCCGCCATCGCTTGCCAGCCCGGCGAGCAGCACGTCGGTGAACCCCAACTCTGGGGCTCGGCCACGCGTCGAGACGTAGCGCAACTCAGCCGCCGATCACGCGAAGCAACCCACCGACGTTGCGCACCACCTCGAGATCGCGCAGTTCACGAACGGTGGCCTGCACGGCGGACTCCCGCGCCTCGTGGGTGATGAACACCAGTCTGGCCTCGGGTCCGTTGCCCTCCTGCTCGGCAGCGCGAATGCTGACGCCGTGCCGGGCGAGCACACCGGTGACGGCGTGCAACACGCCGGGCCTATCGACGACATCGAGACTCAACAGGTACTCGGCCGACGTCTCGTCGATGGCTCGGATGTGGGCCCGGCCGAATGCACCGATCGTTCCGTGGGTGCCCTTCGACAGGTTGACCGCGGCATCGATGACGTCGCCGAGCACCGCGCTGGCAGTAGGAGAGCCTCCAGCGCCACGCCCGTAGAACATGAGCGATCCCACTGCGGCACCTTCGACGAACACGGCGTTGTAGCTGCCGTTCACGCTGGCGAGTGGGTGAGCCACCGGCACCATCGCCGGATGCACGCGCACCGCGATGTCGCCGGTCGCCTCATCGACCTCGGCAATGCCCAACAGCTTGACGACGTAGCCGAGCCGTTTGGCCATGGCGATGTCGGATGCAGTGATGCCGCTGATCCCTTCGTGGTACACGTCGCCGGCGACCACCTTCGAGCCGAATGCGATCGAGGCCATGATGGCTGCCTTCGCCGCGGCATCGAAGCCCTCTACGTCGGCCGTGGGATCGCGTTCGGCGAAGCCGAGTGCCTGAGCCTCGGCCAGCGCTACCCCGTAGTCGGCGCCCTCTTCGGTCATCTTGGTGAGAATGAAGTTGGTGGTGCCGTTGATGATGCCCATCACACGCGTGATCGGTTCGCCGCGGAGGCTCTCGCGCAACGCCCGGATGATGGGGATGCCTCCGGCCACAGCAGCCTCGAAGAGCAGGTCGACGCCGGCCTCATCGCTGACGGCGAAGAGCTCGGTGCCGACGTTGGCGAGCAGTTCCTTGTTGGCCGTGACAACCGGCTTGCCGGCTCGCAACGCTGACGTGATCAGCTCACGTGCCGGCTCGATGCCGCCGATGACCTCGACGACCAAGTCGATCGACGTGTCGGCGACGACCGCGTGGGCGTCGCGAGTGAGCACGCCCTCGGCGAGATCGACATCACGCTCGCGACTGAGGTTGCGTACGGCCACCGAACCGAGCTCGAGCCGAACCCCGGTACGAGCTTCGATCGTGGCTTGTTGGGCCATCACCAGCTTGACAAACGCAGAGCCGACGTTGCCGCAACCCAGTACACCGATCCGTACGAGCTTCGTCACGGGCGGAAGGCTACGGGGTGGCACCTCGTCGTCGAAACCCTTTGTGGATGCCGGCAGGCTTACGTCGCCCACTCAGCAGCGAGACGACGGATCCGCTGCCGACGAGCACGGCGGCGAGCACCAGTCCACCGGTATCCGCACCGGTCGTGGGGAGCACTGCACGTGTGGATGTGGCGCGTAGCGTCGACGGGGCCAGCGAAGCCTTCTGCGGGCTGGTCGCCGGGTCGGCCGCAGATGCCACGCAGGCTTCCTGCTGCACGCCACTGTCGTCGGTCACGACGCTGAGCACTCCGTCGCTACATGCCGTCGCGTCGCAGGAGATCTGAGTGGTGACGCTGGCGTCGTCGCCATTGAGCCGAACAGGGACCACGACGGATCCGTCGGAAAGTCCACGAAGCGTCACGATCTGCGATGCACCCGGACCGAGATCGATCACCGACGCCACGAACGTCGCCGGGTTGGT
>DATAJN010000621.1:0-5361 GCA_036262105.1 Ilumatobacteraceae bacterium | reverse complement strand
CCCAACTGCCGAACAACGGCCGAGTGGTCAGCCGGTGTTGAGCATCATTGGCGCCTCGGTCACCGGCCGCGACGGTCGGGTGCTGCTCGACGGTCTCGATCTCGAGGTCCACGCCGGCGAGATCGTTGGGGTGGCAGGTGTCGAGGGCAACGGGCAGAGAACGCTCGGCGATGTCCTGTCGAGCCTGTGCCCGCTGGCCAGCGGGCACGTCGAAGTCGCTGGCCAGCAGGTGGCGACCGGCCACGCAGGGGCCATGGCCGACGCCGGCGTCGCGGTGATTCCCGAAGATCGCCACGACAGTGGCTGCGTGCTCGACTTCACGGTGGCCGAGAACATCTTCATCGCCGATCCGCAACGCGTCGCACGGCGCGGCCTGATGAACCGCGCTCAGATGAACGGCATTGCTGACGAGCTCATCGAGAAGTTCGACATCGTCTGCAGCGGTGCCCGCGCCCCGATGTGGTCGTTGAGCGGAGGCAACCAGCAGCGAGTCGTGTTGGCACGCGAGCTCTCGCAGCAACCTCGGGTGCTGGTCGCCGCGCAACCCACTCGAGGGCTCGACGTTGGAGCGATCGAATACATGTCGTCACAGTTGCGTGCGGCGGCCGACAACGGGGTGGGGGTGCTCCTCATCTCCACCGAGCTGGAGGAGATCCTCGATCTCGCCGACCGCATCATCGTCATCTCCAACGGTCGCATCGTCGGCAGCATGCTGCGCAACGAGGTCGACATCGCCCAGCTCGGTCTGATGATGAGCGGCGCAAATGAGTGACGTCGGCGAACACGTCGTCACCGAACCCGAGGAAGACGAGGTCGCCTCCGCGGCACTTCAACGATCGAGGTTCGGAATCACGGGTGAGGTCATCGCCCTCTATGCGATCTGTGTGTTCGTGGCCCTTGCCATCGCCGCCATCTGCGTTGCGGCAACCGGGGGTTCATGGATGAACGTCTACACGGCGATCCTCGATGGGAGCATCCGCAAACCAGGTCGTTGGGGTCTCACGCTCGGCGTGTCGGCGCCGATCCTGCTCGTTGCCCTCGGCACGGTGGTCAATGGCCGTGCCGGGCTCGTCAACATCGGCCAGGAGGGACAGCTGGTGATGGGGTCGGCGTTCGCGTCGTACGTGGCCGTTCGCCTCGGAGGCCCTGGCCCACTGGTGCTCATCATTGCCATGCTGTGTGGGATCGTCGGCGGGGCGATCTGGGCCGGCATCGCCGGTGCGCTTCGGTACTACCGCAACGTGCCAGAGGTTCTCAGCACCCTGTTGATGGGCACCGTCGCCGCCAACCTGATGGGCTGGGGTTTGCGCAAACCATGGTTGCTGCTCGCGCCGGCCGCCGGTCGGGCCAATCGCAACCAGGTCAGCGAGCCCCTCGCCGCCGACACCCGAATCCCACGGTGGACGTTGTTCGGCAACGAGTTCCCGATCAGCGTGCTGGCGGCGCTGGTGCTGTCGATCGGGGTGTGGGTCGTGCTCGATCGCTCGGTCGTCGGTTTCCGACTGCGGATGCTCGGTCGTAATCCGAAGACCGCTCAACGCTCGGGGGTCGCCGAGCACCGCTACGGCATCGGCGCCATGCTGGTGTCGGGAGCGTTCGCCGGTCTGGCCGGCGGGATCATGCTGGCCGGCGGCGACTTCGGCAACTACCAGTTGGTCGCCAACTTCGGCGCAGGCATCGGATTCGCGGGCCTGTTGGCTGCTCTCGTTGCCCGGCAGCGTGTGATCGTGCTGATCTTCGTCGCCTTCCTGTTCGGTTGCATGCGAACGGGCACCGGGTTCCTGACAGCAACCGGAATCTCCGGTCGCGTCTCCGACGTCGTCCAAGGCCTGCTGGTGCTCTCCATGCTTCTTCCGCCGGCAATTCTCTACGTCCGCGAACGGCGCCGGGCGTTGTCGGCAACGAGTACCAGGGTCTGAACCATGGGCGACTTCTTCCACGCCGTCGGTCACATTGCGTCCAACGCCAGCGCCTACCGCAACGCGGTGATTGCCGCAGTCGTGTTGCTGTTCGCCGCATCGGGCGAGCTCATTGCCGAGAAGGCCGGCACCATCAACATCTCGCTCGAAGCAATGATGCTCGCCGGCGCGTTCTCCGCGGCAATCGGTGTCGACATCACTCATTCCGCCTGGATCGGTCTGCTCTTCGCGGCAACGGCCGGATTGTTGGTGGCCGTCGTTCAAGCGAACATGAGCCATCGCCTGCCCGCCGACCAGTTCGTCGTCGGACTCGTGCTCAACGTGCTGGTTCTCGGCCTGGTGGGGTTCCTCACGAGCTCGATCAAGCCGCAGTCCGCAGTCGTACGCCGGGTGAAGATCCCGCTCGTGTCGCGAGTGCCGCTCGTCGGCCCGGCGCTCTTCGACCAGCCTTGGGTCTTGTACCTCATCTTCCCCGTCGTGCCGTTGGTGTGGTGGCTGATCTACCGCACTCGATGGGGCCTGGAAGTGCGGGCAATCGGCGAAGACCCGAATGCATCCGACGTGTCGGGGCTGCACGTCAACAAGCTACGCAGGCAGACCATCTACCTCACCGGCGTGCTGGCCGGCATCGGTGGTGGCTACTTCCTGTTCGCCCGCGCCGGACGGTTCGAGGATTCGCTCATCGGTGGCCGCGGCTACATCGCCATCGCTGCTGTCATCTTCGGCGGCTGGACGCTGAAGGGCACTGTCGCCGGATGCGTCACCTTCGGCCTCATCGGTTCCTTCGTGCTGACGATCCCGTCCCTGGGCTACAAGTCGATCGATCCGGCGTTTCTCGCCATTGCCCCCAACGTCGTCACCGTGGTGGCCATGGCTGTCTTCGCCAAACGCGTTCGACAGCCGGGTGCGCTTGCTCGGCCGTTCATCAGAGGTCTGAAGTGAAGGCAGTGGCCTACGACCACCCGGGTGGTCCCGAGGTTCTGGAATACATCGACGTCGCCGATCCCTCGCCTGGCCGCGCCGACGTCGTAGTGCGTGTCGAAGTGTGCGCGCTCAACCGGTTGGATCTTCTCCAACGTGGCGGCTGGTACCAGATGCCTGGGTTCACCTATCCGCACATCGCCGGCATGGACATTGCCGGCACCGTCGTCGATGTGGGCAGTGAGGTCACGAACGTCGAGGTCGGCGACCGAGTGGTGATCGATCCGTCGATGTCGGGTGTGCCCGAGGGCTCGAAGCTCGCCGGTCGCGGCGACCTCTTCGGAGAGCTGTGCGTGCTCGGCGCCACGGCCGATGGCGGTTACGCCGAGCTCTGCCTCGCGCCGGCCAGCCACGTGTACCCGGTACCCGACGACATGCCCATCGAGCACGCCGCCACCTTCCCCACGTGCTGGCTCACGGCATCGCACGCGCTGTTCGACGTCGGTCAGCTGCGCGCCGGCGAGACGGTGCTCGTACACGCCGCCGGGGCGGGGGTGTCGGTTGCCGCGATCAACCTCGCCAAGCACGCCGGCGCCACCATCTTGGCCACCGCGGGTACCGACGAGAAGTGCGACCGCGCCCTGGCGCTCGGCGCCGACCACGTGCTCAACAATCGCACCAGCGACGTTGCCCGCTGGGCGCGTGAGCTCACAGCGGGTGCAGGTGTTGCGATGGTCTTCGACCACGTCGGTACCGCACTGTTCGGGCCGTCGCTCTTCGCGCTCGGCCTGCACGGCCGACTCGTCTCCTGCGGCAACTCCTCCGGCGACCAGGCCACCATCCCATCGCTCGGATACCTGTTCCATTCCGGCATCTCCATCAGAGGCTCCGACCCCTACCGGCCCGAGGAGTTCGGGCCGGTCTGGACGACCTTCTGCCAGCAGCGTTTCCCGGTGGCCATCGACTGCGAGTTCGCCCTCGTCGATGCCGGCGCGGCACAGGACAAGTTGGCGAGCAACGACTTCTTCGGAAAGATCCTGCTGCGCCCGTGACCCACACACAACCCCGGTGTGGAGTGTTTCGCGGCACCCACGTGGGCGCGAAACACTCCACAGGCGCTCCGTGGAGTGCGGCGAGGCACCCGGGTGGGCGCGAAACACTCCACACGGGGGTTGTGTGTGACCTGCGGTGGTGGCGGCGGTGATCGAACGGCGCGATGCTCCCTACCCGCAGTTGAAGAAGACGCACACCATGGCCCACACCGGTCGGCCGTGGACCGACCACAAACCGCCTGCAGCGGCGCCGGTGTGGGCAGCAATCGACGGGTTCGGTCGATACCACGTTCTTTGCGCCGCCTTGGAGCTCGACATCTTCGACACACTGGGCGAGCTCGGCCCCAGCCCCGCGGGCCGAGTCGCAGAACGACTCTCGGTGTCCGCCCCACATCTGCGCACACTCCTCGACAGCGTCGTGGCGCTCGGTCTTCTCGATCAGTGCAACGACATCTACGAGCTCAACGACACGGCTCGGCGATATCTCGTCAGCGATGGCCCGGCGTGCATGGCCGATCTCGTCGGCGTCGCTCCCGGCCCCTTGGAGAACTGGTCGCAGCTCGCCGACACCGTTCGCAACGGGCGTCCGGCGCGGCCCATCGAGGTTGATCCGGCCGCGTTCTACGTGCCATTGGTGGAAGGCACGTTCACGACGATGTGGCGCTGCGCGACGCGAGCCGATTCGAAGATCCGCTACTCGTCCACACCTGCCATGCGAATTCTCGACCTCGGTGCCGGGGGCGCGCCCTGGGCCATCGCCGCGCTGACCGCCTGCCCCTCGGGCAGCGCTGTCATCAACGACCTCGAACAGGTGCTGGAAGTCGCCAAGCGCAAGACGGCCGAGTTCGCAGTCGACGAGCGCTGCGAATGGCGGCCGGGCAGCTACTTCGAGATCGAGATCGAGCCGGCGACGTACGACCTTGTCGTGCTCGGCCACGTGTGTCGCGCCGAGGGGGCCACCGGTGCCGCCCGCTTGATCGCGTGCTCCCACGACGCTCTGCGACCCGGTGGACGCGTGATCGTTGCCGACTACTTCTGTGATCCGCAGCACAAGCTCAACCCGCATGCTGTTCTCATGGGGGCGACGATGATGGCCAGCACCCTCAACGGTTTCACGTTCACCAGTGACGAGTTCGCCGGCTGGTTGCGCAGCGCCGGTTTCGTCGACCTGCGACTGATCGAGCCGATCGGCTTTCAGCAGTGCATCGTCGCGTCGAAGTCGTTCATTCCGAACAGTCAATAGCCACTTCAAGAGCGGAATTGTCGTCGTGCATGGGGCTACCAATGCCCCTCGCATTCTCGGAATAGCAACATCCCGCGTCAGGACAACGACGGGACGGCGCCCGATGTCGGGCGGCTCGCACCACCAGAGCTCCCCGCGCAGCGGAGTCGTCATGTGGCGCCCGCCGCCTCACGAAAGGACGCGAGGTCACCCCATTCATCCGGCTCGATCATCGAGTGATCGTCGT
>DATAJN010000620.1:0-2991 GCA_036262105.1 Ilumatobacteraceae bacterium | reverse complement strand
GGTTCGAAGCGAGGCACCCGTACAGGTTGCCACTCGGCGTGGCAACATGGCCAGGTGATGGACCAGGTTGACGGGGGAACGAGCAACGAGTTGCCGGATGCCCCATGCGTCGTGCTGTGTGACCTGGATGGTGTGATCTGGCTGGCGCACCAGCCGATCCCAGGTTCAGTCGGCGCGATCGCCGCGCTACGCGCCGCCGGTCACAGAGTTCTGTTCGTGACCAACAACTCTGCCGCTCGAGTCGAAGCGCAGGAGGCTTCGCTGCTCGAACTCGGCATTCCGTCCGCCGGTGACGTGCTCACCTCGGCGAACGCCGCCGCACTGCTCATCGAACCCGGCGAGCGGGTGCTCGTCTGTGGAGGTGAGGGGGTGGTGCAGGCGGTCGTCGGCCGTGGCGCGGTGGTGGTCGAGCACGACGCCGAGCACGCCGACGCCGTCGTTGTCGGCTTCCATCGCACGTTCGATTACGAGGAGATGCTGCATGCCAGTCGAGCGGTGCGTAACGGCGCTCGACTGATCGGTACGAACGACGATGCGACCTATCCAACGCCTGACGGGCCGATACCCGGCGGTGGAGCGATCCTCGCTTCGATCGTCACCGCATCCGGCAGCTTGCCGATCGTCGCCGGCAAGCCTCACGAACCGATGGCTGCTCTCATACGCGCCACCATCGGCCAAGCAGCAGCGCGACTCGCCGTGATGGTGGGGGATCGACCGGAGACCGACGGCCTGATGGCGTCGACCCTCGGCTGTCGCTACGCGCACGTCGAATCAGGCGTGACCGCGCCCGGCGCGCCCGTCGTGCCGATGCCTGACTTGACAGCGCCGGACCTAGCAGGAGTGGCAAAGGTCCTGATCGCCAAGGGGTTTGACCGGAGGTAGGCTCGTCTCATGACAGATTCCCCAATCCTCAAACGCTTGCTCGACTCGGGCACGCAGTTCGGCGAAATGTCGCAGAAGAACGCCGAAAAGCTCGTCAATGACTTCGTGAAGGCCGGCCAGCTTCGCCGCAAGGATGCAGCCAAGACTGCTCAGCGTCTCGTCGACCGTGGCAGATCATCGACCGAGCGCGTGGTCAGCGTGATCCAGGCCGAAGTTTCCAAGCAACTCGCCAAACTGGCCGAACGCCTCGACGATGTCGAGGCCCGCGTCGAAGACGTCGCCGGTTCTCTCGGCATTGCGTCGAAGGCATCGGCAAGGAAGGCTGCTGCCGCGTCCAAGAAGGCAGCGGCCAAGCCCGCGGGTCCTTCCGGCGTGGCCAAGGTCGCGGCACGCAAGGCCCCAGCGAAGAAGGCTCCGGCCAGGAAGGCTGCGGCCAAGAAGGCCGCTGCGAAGAAGGGTCCGGCCAAGAAGGCTGCGGCCAAGAAGGCTGCCAAGAGAGCTCCTGCCAAGAAGGCGTAACGCATGTCGAGACGCCAGCGGCTCGATGCCGAGATGGTGCGCCGCCGTTTGGTCCCCAGCAGGACAGAGGCGGGGCGAGCAATCGAGGCCGGGCTGGTGCTGGTCAACGGCTCGACCGCCGACAAACCGGCCAGGCTGGTCGACCCGGCTGACGCGCTGTTGTTGCAGGCACCGCCCTCGCGGTTCGTCAGCCGCGGCGGTGAGAAACTCGACGCCGCACTCGAGGCGTTCGGCATCGACGTCACCGGTTGGCGAGTGCTCGACGCCGGCGCCTCGACCGGTGGGTTCACCGATTGCCTGCTCCAACGAGGGGCTGCCCATGTGGTCGCTGTCGACGTTGGTCACGGCCAGCTGCACCCGAGGATCCGCAACGACCGGAGAGTGACGGTGCTGGAGCGACTTCATGTGCGCGATCTCACTCATGCAGCGTTGGGTGGCGATGTCGACTTCGTCGTCGCCGACCTGTCGTTCATCTCGATCGTTCGCGCCTTGCCTCCGCTGATTG
This sequence comes from Ilumatobacteraceae bacterium, assembly GCA_036262105.1. Classification (GTDB taxonomy): domain Bacteria; phylum Actinomycetota; class Acidimicrobiia; order Acidimicrobiales; family Ilumatobacteraceae; genus JAENVT01. The sequence goes on along the minus strand of DATAJN010000620.1, from coordinate 1,085 downwards.
CCGTGTGCCGCCCTCACGCGTCGCTCGTTCTTCTCGTGAAGCCGCAGTTCGAAGCCGGGAGGGCTGAGGTCGACCGCGGCAGTGGCGTGATCCGCGACCCAGCGGTGCATCAACGGGTGTGCGACGAGGTGTCTGCTGCACTCGTGACGAATGGCTGCGAGGTGCTCGGCTGGACGGACTCACCGATCACGGGTGCGCAGGGAAACAGGGAGTTCCTTGTGCATGCCCGGCTCGGTCGGCCAGGATCTCTCCCATGACCGACGTCCTGCTGGTGGCCCACCACGAGAGGATCCAGGCTGCAGCGCTGGCCAGGCAGGCGGCAACCTGGCTCGCCGATCACGGACACTCGGCGTGGATGACTGCCGAGGACGCCGAGCCGCTCGATCTGCTCGATCTGATGAGCGAGCGCAAGCCTGAGTCGTCGGGGTTGGCGTTGAGCCTCGGCGGCGACGGCACCATGTTGCGTACGGTCAAGATGCTCGGCGGCGCGGGTGTGCCCATCATCGGAGTGAACGTCGGCCTGCTCGGGTACCTCACCGAAGTGGAGGCACCGTCTCTCACGACAGCGTTGGAGCGCTGGGCCGCCGGAGCCGAGACCGGTGGCTGGCACATCGAGGAGCGGATGATGCTCGACGTCAGCCGGCGCGCACGAAACGGCGACGAGGCACAATCCTGGACAGCGTTGAACGAAGCGGTCGTGGAAAAGCAGGAGGCCGGCCACACGGTGCGGTTGCTGGTGCGGATCGACGGCGCGGTGTTCACGTCGTACGCGGCCGATGGCCTGATCATCGCTACGCCGACGGGCTCGACCGCTTATTCGCTGTCGGCTCGCGGACCGGTCGTGTCACCGAAACATCGCGCCTTGTTGCTCACTCCGGTGTCGCCGCACATGTTGTTCGACCGGAGCTTGGTGCTCGACCCGGATGAGGAGGTCGAGATCGAACTGCTCGGGCATCGAACCGCGACCCTTTCGATCGATGGTCGGGCCGAGGCGAACCTCGTCGAGGGCGACACGCTGGTGGTGGGCGCGTCGGCGTCGGTAGCTCGCTTCGTGAGGTTCGGCGAGCGGCGCTTCCACCAGATCT
>DATAJN010000619.1:0-3664 GCA_036262105.1 Ilumatobacteraceae bacterium | reverse complement strand
CCCATGCGGTTAACGCAGTAAGGCCCGTGACGAGACCATCACGTTGATAGGCCGGAGGTGTACACGCGGTAACGCGTTCAGCCGACCGGTACTAATCGGCCGAGGGCTTGGATCTACAATCGCTCGTGCTTGCTCTGGAGTGCTCGGAGGGCACCGCTGGATCTCAGGATCCGCGGACCCATCCTTGACACATAGATTTCGGTGGCTATAGCGGCAGGGTCACACCCGTTCCCATCCCGAACACGGAAGTTAAGACTGCCAGCGCCGATGGTACTTGGGGGTAGACCCCCTGGGAGAGTAGGACGCCGCCGGATTTCTCAAGCACGAACGCCCCTTCGGGGGCGTTCGTTGCATTTTTGGACTTAGGCTCGAACACCTATGCCATACGACCGACGTCCATCGAACTCCGGTCGTCCACAACGCCCTGGTCGCCCGGCTGCAGGCCGGGGTGGCGAGAGCGCTCAAGGCCGCCGAGCCGGGCCCCGACCATCGGGAGCCGGCGAACCTCGCCGAGCGTCGAGCCCGACAGAGCGCTCCAGGACGGCTGAGTCGCGGATGGGTCGGCCGGCCGGTCGCACCGGTCGACCGACGTCGGGTCGTGCTGCCGAGGTCGAGCCAGGCGGTGAACGACGTCGCACCAGCCCGCCGCGCCGCGACCCGCGAGCCGTTCGCGCCGTCGATGGCGAGCGTCCCCGGCGCTACGACTCGCCGCGCCCGACTGGGGGGCGCGACCGGGTGCCGCCGCGGCGCGTCGAGACCCCGAAGACCGCGGCGCAGATCCGCTCGGCGGAGGTCAAGGCCGCTCGCGGACCGCGAGAGCCGCGTGAACCGGCCGAGCCGGCGCCGTGGGAACGCGAGACCTGGATCGACGATGGTCCGCTGCGGTCAGAGGCCCGCAAGGCGACGGCCCGCGCTCGGCGTGCGGAGTCGACACCAGCGCCGGCGAAGACAGCCGGTCGACGCAAGTCGTTGGAGCTCGCGCCGGAAGTCGCCGAGGATCTGGAGCACGCCGCACCGGCTGTTCAGGCCGCCAAGTATCAGGAGCGACTGGCAACGGCGGCCGACGCATTGGATCGCGGACGTTTCGACGATGCCCGGCGAATGGTCCAGCCGGTTCTGCGCGATCTCCCAGCTCTGGCATTCGGCCACGAGATCGCCGGGTTGGCCCTGTATCGCACGGGTCAGTGGCGCAAGGCCGCCGCGGAGTTGGAAGTTGCCCGCGAGCTCGACCGCACGCTGAACCATCATCCCGTTCTCGCCGATTGCTACCGCGCCCTGAAGCGCTACAACCTCGTCGATCAGCTCTGGCTCGAGCTTCGTGAGGGGTCACCGAGCCCGGCGCTGATGGCTGAAGGCAGGATCGTGGCCGCGGGTGCCCTTGCCGATCGGGGCGATCTCAAGGGAGCGCTGAAGCTGATGGAGCGAGCTGCAGACGTGCCGAAGAAGGTCCGCGATCACCACCTTCGGCAGTGGTACGTGCTTGCCGATTTGCACGATCGCTCGGGCGACATCATCAAGGCGCGGCGCTTCTTCGGAATGATCGCCGAGATCGACGCCGACTTTGCCGACGTGCCCGATCGGTTACGAAGCATCGGCCGGTAGCGACCCAGGCCGTCCACTCCACTGCATGACACCCCCTTGGTACCTTGCGGCAACGGCTTCCCCCGAACTGCTCGAGTCATCGCACCTACTCGGTGCATCGGAGGTCGTCCGTCATGAACGTTGTCTATCTGCAGGGTCGTCTGTCGAGCGATCCAGTGCTTCGTGAGTTGTCATCAGGCAGTCGCCTGCTGTCGTTGGAGGTGACGACGTCGACGGATGCCGGCACCGCCAACGTGCCCGTGGCCTGGTTCGATCCGCCCGCTCTTCCGGATTGGTCGTCTGGCCTCGAGGTGGCCGTGCGCGGGGTCGTGAAGCGACGCTTCTATCGCAGCGCAGCGGGTACGCAGAGTCGCACCGAGGTCGTCGCCGACGAGGTGTGCGAGCTGCGCAAGCGGCGTCAGGCGCAACGCGTCCGGGAACGGGCGACCGAAGCCCTCGGTGCTTCGTAATCCGGCAAGCTACGCTCCATGCGCTGCACCGCAACGTGGTGGTGTCGACCCCCGCCGGGTCGTGAGACGAATCTCGAGGAGTGCCGTGGACCTGTCCACTCTGCTCGGCGACGATGCCGAGTCGCTGTTGAACCATGTGTGTGTTGGGGTTCCGCGTGCGCAGTTGATGCTGCCCGGCGGCGACTTTCTCGACCGATCGCTCGTCTGGTCAGACCGCTGTCCCGCCGTGCTGCGCGGGCTCGGGCAGCTCTACGGGCACGGCCGCTTGGCCAAAACCGGTTATCTGTCGATCCTGCCGGTCGACCAAGGCATCGAGCACTCGGCGGCGGCGTCGTTCGCTCCCAATCCGTTGTACTTCGACCCGGCAAACATCGTCGAGCTGGCCATCGAAGGCGGATGCAACGCAGTCGCCTCCACCTTCGGTGTGCTCGGCGCGATCAGCCGCAAGTACGCCCATCGCATCCCGTTCATCGTCAAGATCAACCACAACGAACTGCTGACGTATCCCAACAAGGCCGATCAGGTCATGTTCGGTTCGGCCAAGGAGGCGTTCGATCTCGGTGCGTCGGGCGTCGGCGCGACGATCTACTTCGGTTCCGACAACAGCACCCGGCAGCTCCAGGAGGTGTCGAAGGCGTTCAAAGAAGCGCACGACCTTGGGATGTACACGGTGCTGTGGTGCTACACGCGCAACAACGCCTTCAAGGTCGACGGCGTCAACTACGAAGCGTCCGCCGATCTCACCGGTCAGGCCAACCACCTGGGCGTCACGATCGAAGCCGACATCATCAAGCAGAAGTTGCCCGAGAACAACGGCGGCTACAACGCAGTGAGCTCTCTCGGCTCCTCGTACGGCAAGACCAGTCAGTTGGTCTACGACACGTTGACCACCGACCATCCCATCGATCTCGCCCGGTGGCAGGTCGTCAACTGCTACATGGGGCGAATCGGGTTGATCAACAGCGGCGGAGAGAGCAAGGGCGCCGGCGACCTGGCCGCCGCGGTGAAGACTGCGGTCATCAACAAGCGCGCCGGCGGGCAGGGCTTGATCTCGGGTCGAAAGTCGTTTCAGCGGCCAATGGCTGAGGGCATTGCCCTGCTCAACGCGATCCAAGACGTGTACCTCGACGCCGCCGTCACGGTGGCCTGATCACGCATCGAGCGGCCGGATCACCAATCCGGTGCGCAACTTGGGCGTGAAGAAGGTCGACTTCGGGGGCATCAAGAGATGCTCAGTGGCCGTCCGGCGGATCTCGTCGATGCCTGTCGGGCGGATGAGCACCGCGGCGTCGGCTTCGCCCGCGGCGAGCAGGTCGATCACGTTCTGCACGCCGTGTTGGTAGCTCACCTCGACGGGCAGGCCGGCAAGTGCGTGTTCCAGATAGGCGCCGTCGAGTGCGCGGACGTTGGCGAACGCCTCGGCGCGAGGGGTCAGCCACACTCCCGACCCATCTGGACGCAACAAGCACATCGCGCCGCGCTCGATCGCTTCGCCGGCGAAGCCGGGGTCGACCGTGCCGGCCTGTTCGAGGGTGCAAGACGAAGCCAAGGCGGCCAGGAGCGACTCCACGGCGACGCCGCGATACAACCGATGAATCGGATCGATGCTCAAC
>DATAJN010000618.1:0-2786 GCA_036262105.1 Ilumatobacteraceae bacterium | reverse complement strand
ACTACACGGTCTGCGCGCTGGGTTCTTCGATCACCGCGTTCTGCGTGATCGGCTGGATCGCGAACGCCACCCGCGACCGTTGGTTGACGCGCGCCTTCGCGGCCGCCGGGCGCACGACCCTCACGTTGTACATCCTCCACGCACTGGTCTTCGACGCACTGGTCACCCACTGGCACCTCATCCGACCCGCTGGGCTCGACGTGGCCCTGGCCTTCGCCGCCTGCTACTGGGCGGTTGCAATCGTCGCCGCGGCGCTCTGGCAGCGGTGGTTCGGAATCGGCCCTGCCGAGTGGGTCTATCGCCGATTCGGCGGAAGCAACTTGCCCCGGCCGATCGCTACGTCGATGGTGGAACCGATCACAGCACCTCGCTGAAGGTGTCGCATTGCTTGGGGTCGCCGGAGTTGTAGCCGCGCGTGAACCACGTCTGGCGTTGCTCGGCGGAGCCGTGTGTCCACGCCTCTTTGTCGATCCTGCCCTGCGTCTTTTCCTGGATGCGGTCGTCGCCAACACCGGCGGCCGCCGCCAGTGCCTCGTTGATCTCGTCGGGTGAATCGAGCAGGCCGCGTGACGCCGCGTCGCCGACCCAGATGCCCGCGAAGCAATCGGCTTGCAACTCCATGGCCACCGAGTACTGGTTGGCCCTGCCCGGATCGTTCTGCTGTGCCTGCTGCACCTGCTCGTTGATGCCGACGAGGTTTTGGATGTGATGCCCGTACTCGTGGGCGACGATGTACTGCTCGGCGAGGTCGGTGGACGTGCCGACGAACTCCTTTTCGAGTGCTTGCATGAAGCCGAGATCGATGTATACCAAGTGATCGATCGGGCAGTAGAACGGCCCCGTCTGCGACGATGCCTGCCCACAGCCGGTGTTCGTTGCGTCGGTGAAGAAGACGGTCTTGGTGACTTCGTAGTCCACGCCGTAGAAGCGCTGGAGGTTGGCCTGCCAGAAGGTCTGTACGTCGACGGTTGCCCCGCACACGACCTGTTCGAGGTCACTGCTGCACGTGCCGTCGGCGACATCGCCGGCCTTCGACTCCTGCTGAGGAACGCTCGCCGCCGACTGGCCGCCGTTGAGCAACCTGGGTAACAGCAGCGAGGCGAGCATCACGATGATGCCGAGCATGCCGCCCCCCGCCTTGATGGGAAACGACAGTCCGCCGAGGCCACCGAGACCGCCACTGCCGATACCACTGCCTCGACGATCGTCGATCATCGAAGAGTTCCCGCTACGAATCCTGGTCATCTCAATACCTCCTGGTCCGCAAGATAACGGACATCGGACTCGTCAACCCGACCTTGCAGCTCGGCGAAGGCCGCGCAGCCCCACTGCCCCAGCGCCGATCAGCGGACCGCGCCCACCGAGACGAGCCGGGATGATTCGGGCACCTCGACTGAACGACAGGCGGGCGTGCTCGTCGAGGGTCTCTTGCGCCGAGTTGAAGAACGTCGCGCCGAACCCGAGAGCGACGGAGCCACCGACGACGGCGAGATCGATGTCCAGAAGGTTGCACACGGATGCGACCGCCCGCCCCACGAGCCGACCGGTGCGCTGCATGATCTCGTAGGTCGGCTCGGTCGGTGACCGGCCGGTGATCGCCTCGATCGCCGGCCCCGACGCCTCGGCCTCGAGGCAGCCACGCGACCCACAGAGGCACCTCCGACCATTTGGCTCGACCATCGTGTGCCCGATGTGGCCGGCGTTGCCAGTTGCGCCGTCGAGCAATTGGCCGTTGAGCACGATGCCGCCCTCGACGCTTGTCGACACGACCATCGCCAAGAAGCTCTCGTGCCGCTGCGCTGCACCCAGCCATCCCTCGGCAAGAGCGAGCGCCTTGGCGCCCAGATCGCCATAGACGTTGAGGCTGGTGGCCGACGCCAGCTTGGAACGAAGTGGGAACGATCGCCAGGCGTGGATGTTCGTCGGCGACACGGCGACGACATCGGGACGGACCGGACCGGCACAACCGACGCCCACGGCAACCGGCCGGGCATTGTGATGCGTCCTGGCTCGGTCGAGTTGCGCCTGGGCGATCTCGTTGAGCGAGCCGAACAAGGCATCGGCGTTCATCCCGTGATCGATGTCGACGTCCTCGCGATCGAGCAGCTCCCCCTTCATCGTCATCAAGCCCGCGGCCAACTTGGTATCGCCGACGTCGATCGCCAACACGACGTCGGGGGACTTGGCCATCGTAATGACGCAGCGCCTCAGCCGACCCGACGAGCGGTCTCGATGAGGTTGATCTCGTACAGCACCATGTCGAGCGCATCCGCACTCACCATCGCCGACTCGCGCTGCGGATGTTCCGCCGTCACGCAACTGGCCAACGGAGTTAGCAGTGTCCAGGGAGTCGGATGGCAGAACTGCACGACGCTGTAGCGCTCGCCCACGTACCCCGGCGCGGCAACGACGCGGTGGATGCCCGTGGGTATCACGCCATTGGTCAATCGCTCGAGCATCATCCCCGCGTTGATGATGACCTGGCCGTCGGGCGCCACGGCATCGACCCAATCGTCGCCGACCCTGACCTGCAGGCCGGGAGCCGTTGCCCGAGGCAGAGCGGTGATGAGATTGATGTCGCCGTGCGAGCCGGCCCACACATGCCCGCCCCCCGGAGACTCGGCCATCGGTGGGTAGCGGATAGCTCTCGTGAGGGTGGCGCCGTTGAGGGTCATCTCATCGAACATCGACTCGTGGCACCCGATGGCCTCGGCGATGATGCGCAGGAACCTCCGCTGGATGTCTTCGATGCGGTCGTGAAAGGTCGTCAGGAGCTTCGCCGAGCC
>DATAJN010000617.1:0-8641 GCA_036262105.1 Ilumatobacteraceae bacterium | reverse complement strand
GTGCTGACCACCCGCCAACCACTGCCGTCCCACTGATCATGCGCCCCTCCGGCAACTTTGTCGCTCCCGACGGGCTGAGCGACGTCGCAGCGACAAAGTTGCCATGGCGTCGACGACGAGTGCCGACCCGACGACGAGCGCGCCGAACGCAAGTGCCGGAGATCGCACGGTCATACACGCTCAACGTAGGCGTTCGGTTCCACACAGCCGACTGGTTCGGTAGCGTCAGGGCGGTGACTCCGCGACTGACGACCCTGTTGCTCTGCGATTTCGCCCAGGTGCGCGAGGGCTTGCTGTTCGTCAGTTCTGGGGGCATCAGCCGAGTCGTGCAAGGCGTCTACCCGGCTAACCCGCGTCTTCATCTGGCGATGGTGGTGCACCTCCCGGCCGATTCGACGGGCGAATCACACCAGGTGCACGTGCGACTCAAGTATCCCGATGCCGCCGAGGTGATTGCCAACGCCGAGGTGGCCATCCAACTCAATGCCGTATCAGGCGCCTACCCGGGCGAGGGAATCAACGTGCCCCAGGTGATCGATCTGGCGCCCATCCAATTCGCCCGACCCGGCCAGGTCGATGTTCAGGTCTCGATCGACGCCGAGCCTGTGGGCGACCTCTCCTTCTGGTTGTTACCGGCGATGGCCAAGACCTAGTGCGTGTGGAGTGTTTCGCGGCACCCAGGTGAGCGCGAAACACTCCACAGCTGACCTGTGGAGTTGGTTGGCGCACCCAGGTGTACCGGAAACACTCCACAGGGGGTTAGGCGGCGGCAATGTGGCCGGCGCAGATCGCCCCGAGGCCGGCCAGGGCGAAGGCCAAGGCGAAGTTGATACCGAGGGCTCCGGGGAGCGACAGGCTGGTTCGGTCGGACAGTGCCACCATCGCTCCGCCGATGCCGCCCATCGTCGAGAAGCCGACTGCGTCGGCCAGATTCACTTGGCTGCTCACCAACCCCTCGGCTCCTTGGCGGGCGTGAGACATGGCCGTGACCGTGGTGGGGTTGAACAGCAGGCCCATGCCCCAGCCGCCGATCGCCCATCCAAGGAAGGTCGCCCACAGCGGCCATCCGCTCGACAGCACTGGCAGGACTGCGCAGATACCGAGCCCGATCATCGCGAATCCCCAGCGCACAGCGCGACGCGGGTCGATCTGCGGATGCTGAGCCATGAACCATTGACCCGATGTCCACGAGAGTGCGGCGCCGATGATGACGAACCCTTGGATGGTCGGCGAAGCGTCGTGGATGCGATCGGCGGCAAGCGGGATGAAGCTGTCGACGCCGAGGAACGCGGCGGTGGCAAGCATGCGGCACGCGACCACCGCTGGCAGTCCGCGAGCGGCCCGGTGCACACCGCTGGGTAGAAGACGACGCAAGCTCGGCAGGCCGACTGTCAACCCGGCAATCACTCCACCGATGGCGGCGGCGATGTTCTTGAACTGCAGCGCGGTCACGAACGTACCCATGCCCGCTGCCGCGAAGATCGCCGCGGCGATGCGTGAGCCACGCAAGGTGCCGACCGAGGCATACGCACGCATGGGCCGCACGGTCATCACGGCGACGACCGGAATCAAGGGCAAGAGGAGCCAGAACACCCACCTCCAACCGAAATGGTCGGTAACGGTTCCGGCGACGCCGGGCGCGATCAGGCTCGGTAACACCCATCCCGCAGACAGGTAGGCGTACATCTTTGGCTGCCGGTCGACAGGGAAAGCCCTCTTGACCAGGACGTAGGCGATGGGCGCCAGGCCCCCGGTGCCGGCGCCCTGCAAGGCGCGGCCGATCACCACGAGCACCATGGTGCGAGCGGTCGCGGCAACGATCAAGCCGCCGGCGAAGACAGTCAGGCTGGCCAAGTACGGCTTGGCCGGCCCGAAGCGATCGGTGAGCTCGCCGGTCACAACGAGAGCAACGAGATTGGCCAGCGTGTAACACGCCAGGGCAACGCCGTACAACGAGTCGCCATGCAGTTGATCCGTGATCGACGGCAATGCGGTCAACACTGCGGTGATCTCGAACGCGACCATCGTCACGCCGAGGACCAAGCCGACGGCAAGCAGGCGCTGCTGACGATCGAGTCGGGTGATTGTTGGTTTCGTAGCCGTCACTGCGGCGAACCGGGCGCAACCAAAGGCCACGGCCGGGCACGCTCGACCGACAAGGCCAGATCGAGCAGGAACTCCTCGCTGTGATGGCGACCCACCACTTGCAGCCCGATCGGCAGGCCATCCAGCGTGCCTGCCGGGATCGAGATCGCCGGGTTGCCGTGGAGATTGGCGGGGAACGTGAGCCGGCCGTTGTTCTTGGCGCCTGCTTCGACACCACCGAACACCGCTGGCAGCGGACCGCCGGCGTCGAAGGCGACATCGGGATTGGAGGCCGTGATGACGAAGTCGACTCCGTCGACAGGGTCGAAGACTCGGGCCATCGCCTCATTGAGCTCCATCCGCCGGCGCTCGATCTTGGAGCGCGCCTCGGCGTTGTACTTCCCCTTCGTGAACGCCAACGCGTTGCGCATCTCCGGCGTGAGCTCATCCGCGCAATCCGGGTAGCGATCACCGAGCAGCGCCTCGATCGCGATGGTGCCGCTGATCGACCACGCGGCACCCATGCTGGGCAGCTTGGTGTCGACATCGTCGAGTCGCACCATGCTGGTGTCGTTGACAAGCGCCGTGGCGGCCTCTTCGAGAAGGTCCCACATCACCGGCGACACCGTCGCGTTGCCCCACGTCGGCACGAGCGCGACACGCGCGCCGCGCAACGCACCCAGATGACTTCCCAGTCCGACCTCCCAACCCTGCACTCGGGGCAGGCTCAGTGGGTCGCGAGCGTCGTGACCATTGCACACGTCGAACCAACGCGCCGTATCGCGCACCGACCTGGAGAGACAACCGATGGTCACGGTGAGGTTTCCATACTCGGCGCGAGGTCCGCGCGGGATGCGTCCAATCGTCGCCTTCAGCCCGACAAGGCCCGTGAAACCAGCTGGGATGCGGATCGAACCGCCGCCATCGCCGCCCGTGGCGATTGACACCAGCCCGCCCGATACCGCCGCGGCGGTACCGCCGGAACTTCCGCCCGGCGTGCGATCTCGTTGCCAGGGATTGCGGGTGATGCCATGCAGCAACGTGCGGGTGACGTTCACACCGCCGAATTCGCTCGCGGTGGTCTGTCCGGCAAGCACGGCACCGCCGCCGTCGCGGATGCGCTGCACCATCAAACTCGTGTAGTCGGCGACGTTGTCGCGCAGCGGTATCGAGGCGTGTGTGTCGGGCCAACCCTCGACGTGGTCGAGCTCCTTGACCCCGATCGGCACTCCGCCGAACGGCTTGTTCAAGTCGGCCTCGGCAGCTGCTCGTTCCGCTTGCTCGTGCGGCAAGTGGCAGAACGCGTTCAGCGAACTGGCCTCGATTGCCGCGTAGGCCGCCTGCAACTCTTCCAGCGGCGACCGCCGGCCGGCACGGAACTCATCCACCAAAGAACATGCGTCACCCTGCCACGGTGTCTCGCCCATGACCGCGACGCTATGTCAATGTGTATCGGCTGACGGTGTCGAGGTCACCGTCGCGGAAGGAGACACGACATGGCGCTTCCGATCAGACCGGGCATGACGGTGCCGTTGCCAGGGCCGTTGCACACCCACCGCGAGAAGCTCGGCGAGCTGGCCGACTTCGGATACACCGACATCTGGTCGGCCGAAGTCGACAATGCCGATGCGTTTACCCCGCTGGCCCTTGCCGCGGCCTGGGAGCCGCGGCTGCGTCTCGGAACGGCGATTGTGCCGGCATACACCCGGTCACCGGCATGCTTCGCCCAGTGCGTTGCGTCACTGGCCGATGCGGCGCCGGGCCGCTTCGCCGTCGGGATCGGTTCGAGCAGCAATGTGATCGTCGAGCGTTGGAACGGGGTGCCGTTCGTCGAGCCGTACAAGAAGGTCCGCGACGTGGTGCGCTTTCTGCGCGATGCCTTGACCGGCGAGAAGGTGTCGAAGGTCTATGACACGTTCGAGGTGCAAGGCTTTCGCCTCGGCATCAAGCTCGAGCAGCAGCCACCGATCTTGATCGCTGGCTTGCGCGAGGGGATGTTGCGGCTGGCGGGCCGCGAAGGCGATGGCGTGATCATCAACTGGTTGGCGCCGACCGACGTGCCCAAGGTGACGGAGGTGGTGCGCTCCGCCGCGGGTGGAGAGGAGAAGGAGATCGTGTGTCGGATCTTCATCTGCCCGAGTGACAATGCCGAGGTGGTACGCCAGGCGGGGAAGTACGTGATCGCCGCCTACATGAACGTGCCGGTCTACGCAGCGTTCCAGGCGTGGTTGGGCCGTGGCGACGAGTTGCAGCCGATGTGGGAGGCGTGGCAGGCAGGTGACCGCAAGGCGGCGCTCGCGGCGATTCCGGACTCGGTGGTCGACGACCTGATCGTGCACGGATCGCCCGCCGCGTGCCGTGCCCGTATCCAGTCGTACTTCGACAACGGAGTGACCACCACGTCGCTGGCGATCCTGTCGCTCGACCCCGACCTGACGCACTGGGACGCAGTGCGATCGCTGGCACCCGCACGTGGGTGAAATCTGTCACTAGGCGGCCTGATGACGGTTGCCGTCGAACTTGGTGGTCTCGGAAGACGTGCTCGTTGCGCGCACGTCGGAGGACTTGGCGGCTAGCTGGCGGCGGATGGCCGCGACGTGGGCGAGCCCGCGCTCGCGAGTGCGTTGATCGAGGCGGAACTGGAGCGGAAGCTCGGAGACAGGCAGCAATGTGAGCTGCTCGGAGGTGGCTTGTAGGGCCTGACGCGTTGTCATAGCGGCATCATCGCGAAGGGGTGTGACACAGTGGTCGGGTGATCGTGGCTCAGGTGATTGCGGTGATGGCCGGCACGGCCCTGGTGGTGTGGACGCTCGGCTCGGCCGTCAAGACCGTGGTGGTACCGCGAGCGGTGATCACCCTCCTGACAAGATCTCACTTCGTCGGCATCCGCAAGGTGTTCAACCTGTTCGCCGGGCCGAAGCGATCGTTCGAGACTCGTGATCGCTTCATGGCGCTGTACGCGCCAGTCTCGCTCGTCGCGCTGCCCGGGACCTGGGTGATCATGGTGCTCGGCGGCTTCACATCGATCTTCTGGGGGACCGGAGTTCGACCCTTCACAGAGGCCTTCGCCACGAGTGGCTCGTCGTTGCTCACCCTCGGCTTCGACCGCCCACCCGGAACGTTCAGGATCGCGCTCGGCTTCGTCGAGGCCGGGATCGGGCTGGGACTGATATCGCTGATGATCTCCTACCTGCCGACGATCTACGGCGCGTTCAGCCGCCGCGAGGCGCTGGTCGGCATGCTCGAGGTGCGTGCCGGTCTGCCGCCGAGCCCGACCGCTCTGCTCACCCGGTACGCCCGCATCGGCTGGCTCGATCGCATCGACGACGACCTGTTCCTCCGCTGGGAGTCATGGTTCATCGACATCGAGGAGAGCCATTCGAGCCAGCCGTCTCTGGTGTTCTTCCGCTCGCCGCATCCGGAGCGGAGTTGGATCACTGCCGCCGGTTGCGTGCTCGACACCGCCTCGATCGTCAACTCCACGCTCGACCGGCGGCACAACGCGGCCTGCGACATCATGATTCGATCGGGGTTCCTGGCCCTGCGGCGGATCGCCGACATGTTCTACATCCCGTATGACCCGGACCCACAGCCCACGGACCCCATCTTGGTCACGCGGCGCGAGTTCGATCTGATGTGCGTCGAGTTGACGGCGGCCGGTGTGCCGTTGAAGAAGGACCGGGATCAGGCCTGGCGCGACTTCAGCGGCTGGCGGGTGAACTACGAGCGGGTGCTGCTCGAGTTGTGTGCCCTCACGATCGCACCTCCGGCCAAGTGGTCGAGCGATCGCATGGACCAGTTGCAACTGCCTCGATTGCGATTCAGGCGCCGATGGCGGGCCGGAGCCGGCTAGCCGGCGATGGCGATGCTCGCCATCACGCTGACGACCGCGATGGCGATCGGAGTGGCATACGACGCCCACACAGGCAGCGCCGCGTGGCGGGGAGCGAGGATCACGAACCCGCAGATCGCCCCGGCGATGGCCCCGCCGAGATGGCCACCGATGGAGATCCCGGGGATCGTGAACGTGATGACGAGGTTGAGCACCAGGATCGTGCCGATGCCTGTTCGGAAGACGTTGACGCCGCGTCGATGCATCCCGATCGCAGCCGCCGCCATAAGCCCGAACACTGCACCGGAAGCGCCACCGGTGAGCCCATTCGGTTGCGTCATCAGGGCGCCGAGGGAACCGGCCAGCAGGGCGGCGAAGTACAGCAGCCCGAATCGCACGCGCCCGATAGCCGGTTCGAGGAGTTGGCCCAGTTGGAACAACAACAGCATGTTCATCCCGATGTGGAACAGGCCGAAGTGCAAGAAGCCTGATGACACCAACCGGTAGTACTGGCCGTCTTGGATGAAAGGTTTGGCGATGGCAAGCGTGTAATCGCCATGCGGAATTGGGCCGTCGTGCTTCTGGTCAGCGGAGATGGTCCACAGGTACACGACGATGTTGATGGCGATCAGGCTGTAGGTGACGAGCGTGGGTTGGCGGGCATTCCAGAACTTGGCCCGTGTCTTCACGTCGGGGCGAGCAGCCTTGATGCAGTCGACGCACTGCGAGCCGACCGACACCTGCACGAGACAGTCGCCGCACGCCGGTTTGCCGCAGCGGGTGCACCTCCGGCCGGTCTCGCGGTCGGGATGGCGATAGCAGTGTTCGAGCACGGGTGGCGGGGGCAGCGACATCGACGTTCAGGCTAGCGAGGTGCCACCGTCAGGCGACCGCGTCCACAGCTACGGCGACGGCGACCGTGATGATGATCAAGGCGTTGTAGGCAGTGTGTGCCCGTGTGGATTCGAGCGTTGCTTGCTCGGCGCTGCCGGTGAGGGCGTAGGCGTGCAGGTACACGGCCATGAAGTAAGCCCCGCCCACCGACAGGGCCAGGGCGACACCGATGGGGATGCCGATCAGGGCATGGATCGCTCCGAACTGCAGCACCTTGAGCGCTCGCCGGCGCGGGCTCCAGCGTTGCGCGCCGGACCGGAACATGCGCTCCTCTGCGTTGGCGAAGAGTGGCAGTGCCAGAACGACGAGGGCCATGAAGATGAGTGGGATCAGCCACGCCCACGCGGTGCCGCTCGTCGTGGTCGAGGATCCGAAGATCGGATTGCCGGAGCCTCCGAGCGCCGACCACCAACCCCAACGCAGGGGCGGCAGCATCAGCAGTGGAATGGCAACGAGAAGCACGCCGGCGAGCACGAACGGAACGGGCCAGAGGTGACGCCAACGGATGCGTGTCCAGATCTCCCGGCTCAACGATCTGCCGTGGCTCGAGCGCGAGATCGTGACCGCCTGGACGAGCCGCAAGCCGACGACGGCCAGCACGACCACGCTGAGCACGTTCGACAGCCGGTCGTTCATCGACCCAGTGTACGGTCGAGCCCCGGTAGCGGCCGTTCGATGGCGATGATGATGGGGGTGCGCGATGGCGTGGGATTTCGAAACCGATGCCGAGTTCGAGACCAAGTTGCAGTGGATGCGCGAGTTCGTCCGCGAGGAGATCATTCCGTTGGAGACCTTGGCCGAGCGCTGGCGTTCGGCCGAAGGCCGCGCCGCGTTCCGCCAGATCACCGACCCATTGAAGGAGGAGGTTCGCCGGCAGGGTTTGTGGGCGGCGCACCTTCCCCCCGACATGGGAGGCCAAGGTTTCGGGCAGGTCAAGCTGGGCCTGATGCACGAGATCCTCGGTCAATGCGCCTACGCGCCGAGCGTCTTCGGCAACCAGGCACCCGACAGCGGCAACGCCGAACTCATCGCGGTCGGGGGCACCGACGCCCAGCGCGAGCAGTGGATGCAGCCGTTGCTCGACGGCAAGATGCGCAGTTGCTTCTCGATGACCGAGCCAGGGGCCGGCGCGGACCCGACGCTGTTGAAGACGGCCGCGGTTCGCGACGGCGACGAGTGGGTCATCAACGGCCACAAGTGGTTCTCGTCGAACGCGTCCATCAGCGATTTCCTGGTCGTGATGGTGAAGACGGGCGACTACGAAATGCCGTACAAGAACTACTCGATGATCATCGTGCCGACGAACACACCCGGCGTCGACATCCTTCGTGACGTGCCGACGATGGGTGAGCCGGACCATCGCACCGGTGAGCCGGGCGGGCACGCCGAGATCCTGTATCGCGACGTGCACGTGCCGTTCGAAAACGTGGTCGGCGGGGAGGATGGCATCGGCCAAGGATTTGCGCTTGCCCAGAAGCGACTCGGCCCGGGTCGAATCCATCACGCGATGCGCTGGCTCGGCCAGACGCGGCGGGCGTTCGACATGCTCTGCGAACGGGCACTGACTCGTTACACCCACGGCTCGATCCTCGCCGAGAAGCAGATGGTGCAGGACTGGATCGCCGAGAGCTACGCGGAGATGCAAGCGGCGAGGTTGTTGACGCTGCAGGCGGCGTGGAAGATGGATCAGTTGCACGCCGCGGGCAAGCACTACAGCGACGCTCGCGTCGAGATCGGCGTGATCAAGTTCTGGGGCGCCAAGGTGATGTACAACGTCATCGATCGGGCTATCCAGATCCACGGTTCGCTGGGATACACCACCGATCTTCC
>DATAJN010000616.1:0-1553 GCA_036262105.1 Ilumatobacteraceae bacterium | reverse complement strand
CACGGTGCCATCGTCGCCAACGATGCAGTTGTCGAGGCGGTAGTCGCCGTGAACCAGAGCGGCCGGACCCTGGTCGGGTATGCGTTCCACCAACGCGTCGTGGACGCGGTCGATCTCGACGACCTCGCGAGTCTTCTGGTCGTTCCACTGGCCATACCAACGCTTGAGCTGGCGAGCGATGTAGCCCTCGTGTCGGCCGAGATCGGCCAGGCCGCAGGCGTCGAGGTCGACTGCGTGAATCGCGGCCATGGTGTCGACGAGCGATTCGCCTGCGTGCCGACGCGCGGCCGGCGTGAGTGCAAGTTCGGCGACCGCGCGATCGCGCACGACGTGCCCATCGACGAACCCCATCACGTAGAACGGCGCGTCGTTGACCGATTCGTCGCTGCACAGACCGAGTGTCGGCGGAACCGGAACGGCTGTGCCCTCCAGCGCGCTGATGATCCGATGTTCGCGGCTCATGTCGTGGGCGCTGGCCAACCGATGCCCCAGAGGCGGGCGGCGCAACACGAAAGCGTCGCCGTTGGAGCCCACGACGCGGAACGTCAAGTTCGAGTGGCCGCCGGCGATCAGCTCGAAGCTGAACGGCCCGCGTGCCCCGGCGACGTTGGCCTCGAGCCACTGGCTGACCAGCGTCGTGTTGATGCCCGGCACGTCGTTCATGCTGCCGGTACGGTATCCCGGTATCGTGCCGATCATGGCCATCGATGTCACCGACGCAACATTCCAGACCGAGGTCGTCGACCGCTCCAAGACTGCCGCCGTCGTGGTCGATCTGTGGGCGCCGTGGTGTGGCCCGTGCCGCACACTCGGCCCGATCCTGGAGAAGGTCACCGATGCGACGAACGGCGAGGTCATCCTCACCAAGGTCAACGTCGACGAGAACCCCGGCGTCTCCCAGGCGTTTCAGGTGCAGTCCATCCCGGCGGTGTTCGCACTGAAGAACGGTGAGGTCGTCGACGGCTTCGTCGGCGCCCACCCCGAGCACGTCATCGAAGAGTTCGTCGCCAACCTCCTGCCGTCCGAGGCGGAGCGCACCCTTGTGTCGCTGCTTGCCGAAGGGACCGAAGGCGGCTACCGCGCCGCGCTGGAGCTCGAACCGGCCAACGAAGATGCAATCGTCGGCGTGGCCGAGTTGCTGGTTGCTCGAGGTGAGGCCGAGCAGGCGTTGTCGTTCCTGGCGCGCATCCCCGAGAACGATCGCACTCGACATGTGGCCGCTGCGGCCCGCGTCAGCACTCAACCGAGCCTGATCACCGACGACTACGACTCTCGCCTCCCAGAGCTGCTCGACCGTGTGAAGGGTGACGACGAGGTGCGCCAACAGATCGTCGACATCCTCGAGCTCATGGGCCCCGACGATCCACGAACCTCGGTCTACCGAAAACAGCTCACCGCTCGCCTGTACTGATTGCGGCTACAGTCCTCCCATGCCGATCGAACATCGCGAGGGCTACCAGTTGTGGGAGGGTGGCCCCGTGCCCAAAAGTGCCGATGGCATCACCCTGGGCTCGCTGGTGATCGTCCGGCGCGGCAAGGCCTCGCCCTACCTG
>DATAJN010000615.1:0-1714 GCA_036262105.1 Ilumatobacteraceae bacterium | reverse complement strand
CACCAGCGTTCGGGCTCTCGAATCGGCCGCATCGTCGGGCGTACTGCAGGGTCGCACGCGATTGTTCATCACACGACCGTTCGATTGGAAGATCGTCGACCTGATGATGACGAACTTCCACCTGCCCCGCACCACGCTCCTGATGATGATCGATGCATTCGTGGGCGATCGTTGGCGCACGCTGTACGACATCGCGCTCGCCGAGCACTACCGATTCCTGAGCTTCGGCGACGCAATGCTGCTCGATCGAAGGGCGTCGTAGATGCACCCTGTCCGCGTCGAGCTCACGGCTACCGACGGGGCGGCTCGCGCCGGCCTGGCCCGTACTGCCTGCGGCAGTTATCGCACGCCGTGCTTCATGCCGGTGGGCACGCGTGGCGCCATCAAGTACCTGAGCGCGGCCGACTACGAGCGCCTCGGTGCCGAGATCGTGCTGGGCAACACCTATCACCTCATGCTCAGGCCGGGCGCGGAGACGATCGCTGCGCTGGGCGGTCTGGGAAGGTTCGCAGGATGGCACGGCCTGACCTTGACGGATTCCGGCGGCTTTCAGGTCTTCTCCCTCGATCCGAAGGTTGACGACGATGGTGTCACGTTCATCAGCACGTACGACGGGTCGTCGCATCGTCTGACTCCGGAGATCGCCGTTCACACCCAGGAACTGCTCGGAGCAGACATCCAGATGGTGCTCGACGTCTGCCCACCCCTGCCGTCACCGCCGGACGTCGTGCGACTGGCCGTCGAACGCACCGCAGCTTGGGCGGCGCGGGCCAGGTCGGAACATCAGCGCGTCGATCAAGCGCTGTTCGGGATCGTCCAAGGTGGCATCAGCGAAGCGATGCGCACAGAGAGCGCCCGACGCGCGGTCGAGTTGGACTTCGACGGGTACGGCATCGGTGGTCTCAGCGTGGGGGAGACCCGTGTCGAGATGCTCCCCGCGCTGGCCGCCGCCCTGGATTGCCTCCCCGCCGACCGTCCCCGGTATTTGATGGGGGTGGGCGACCCGGCCAGCCTGGTCGAGGCGGTGGCGCTCGGCGTCGATCAGTTCGATTGCGTGATGCAGACGCGGATCGGGCGACATGGCACCGCATTGACCGGTGAGGGCAAGCTGCACATCAAGAACCTGAAGCACGCCGCGGCGGACGCACCGCTCGACGCCGAGTGCGCCTGCGAGGTGTGCGGGCGCCACAGTCGCGGCTACATCCGTCATCTGTTCCAGGTCGGCGAGCCGACTGCTTCGAGGCTGGTCAGCCTGCACAACATCAGCTGGACCTTGCAGCTGATGGCTCGGATGCGGGCGTCGATCGAGGCAGGAACGTTCGATGCCCTACGCCGTGAGGTTGTGGCTGTTTGGGGGTGAGCTGCCCATCCCGCCGTCCAGGTGGCTAGCATTGCCCGTCGGTTATCAGGGGTCTCTTTCTCCCTTATCGTCAACAATTGGACACCCAAAAAATGCATGTCTTGTCGCTCCTCGCCGCCGATTCGACCAAGTCGAACTCCAGCTCACTCAGCTTCTTCATTCCGATGCTCCTCATCGGCGCGGCGATGTACTTCCTGATGATCCGCCCGCAACGCCGCAAGATGCGCTCGCAGGCAGCCCTGCAGTCGTCGATCGAGGTCGGCGACGAGGTCATGACGACGTCCGGCGTCTACGGCTTCGTCACGCTTCGCGAGGGCGACATCGCCTGGTTGGAGATCGACGACGATGTGCAGA
>DATAJN010000614.1:0-10170 GCA_036262105.1 Ilumatobacteraceae bacterium | reverse complement strand
GCACTCGCTGACGCGCTCGTCGCAGCAGTCGACGGGGCGCACCGCGCCCGCGTCGTCGAGGGCCGCATCCATCTGAGCGTCGATGCGTCGGCCGGGTTGCTGCCGCGCATCATCGATGCTGCCGAAGTGGCGGGCTCGTCGGTGCACGACCTGTCGGTGACCGAGCCCACGCTCGAGTCCGTCTTCATCAACCTCACTGGAAAGGATCTGCGCGAATGAGCACGACTCAAGAGATGCACGGCCTGCGCGAACTCCGTCCGGCCGGCCAGGCTTACCGCTCGGCATTCATCGGGTTGTTGGGGCGCGATCTCTATCTGTTGCGCAAGGACGTGAAGGTCTTCCTGCTGCGCACGCTCATCCAGCCGCTGCTGCTGGTGTTCGTCTTCACCTACGTGTTCCCCAAGACAGGTCAGAGCGTGGGCGGCTCGTCGGGAGCGGGACGGTTCTCCACACAGCTCATCGCCGGCGTGATGGGTCTGGCCATCGTGTTCCAGGGCATCCAGGCGGTGGCGCTGCCGTTGGTGCAGGAGTTCGGCGTCTCGCGCGAGATCGAGGACCGCGTGCTGGCCCCCCTACCCACCTGGATGGTCGGGCTGCAGAAGATCGTGACCGGCTTGTTGCAGGGCCTGCTGGCAGCGTGCCTGGTGTTCCCGATCGCGGCTCTGGTTCCGGCGACCCCGGTGCATCTGAACATCCACTGGCCGGTGCTGCTCACCCTGGCGCCGATCGCTGGTTGGGTGGCCGGCTCGCTCGGGCTGATGTTGGGCACGAAGGTGAAGCCGTTTCAGGTTCCGCTGCTCTTCTCGCTGATCGTCCTGCCGCTCACGTTCCTGGGCTGCACGTACTTCCCGTGGCAAGACCTCCAGAAGGTCGCGTGGCTGAAGTGGGCCGTGTTGGCCAACCCGGTTGTGTACATGACCGAGGGCTTCCGGGCTGCGCTGGTGGGCGACATTCCGCACATGTCGTTGTGGGCGATCTACGGCGCGCTCATCGCCTTCGGCAGCTTGTTCACCTGGGTCGGTGTGACCGGTTTCGAAAAGCGCGTCGTCAGCTGACGGCGCCGACGTATCAAGTGCCGCTCGCGCAACCTCTCTGAAGCGACGACCATTGCCGAAGGAAGTTGGCGGTGGTCACTGAGCGCAAGGAGGCACGATGGCTGACAGCGTGACGCAACTTCGCAATGCCGGCCCTGTGGGGCAGAAGAAGAACATTGCAATCATCGGCGATGGCTTCACGGCCGCCGATCAGACGGCGTACAACAACTGGGTCACGACCAACGTGCTCGACGGGTTGTTGAAGCACGACTACTACTTCGAGGATGCGTCGGCGTTCAACGTCTATCGCATCAATCTGGAGTCGGTCGACTCGGGTGTGAGCACACGCACCTACGACCTCCACGGGACGCCGAACATGAAGAGCGACGACACGCACACCGATGTCACACGCAACACACCGCTGCAGATGATCTTCAGCGGAACGTGGCTCTACTGCTGGATGGAGTACAGCGCGGGCACGGACGCAGCGATCAAGGCGGCGATCAAGAAGTGGGTTCCCGATACCCAGTTCACGATCATCGTCCTCAACACACCGGGCTTCGGAGGCTGCGGTGGCGGCGGGCGAGCACACGTCACCCTCGGAACAGGCTGGACGGTGCTGGCCCACGAGCTGGGCCACGGCATGGCCGACCTCGCCGACGAGTACAGCGTCGCCGGCAACTACACGGACCCGGAGCCAGGTCGCGTCAACGTCACCATCAACACAAATCGGGCGACAACGAAATGGGGCCGCTACATCGCCGCGGCGACTCCGGTGCCGACCGGTGTCGGTTCCGGGGCCGGCTACAACCAGGGCCCGAAACCCGCCGGCTGGAGCGACAGCGACGACGCCGGCATCTTCGAGGGCGGTAACACGAACAACACCGGCGTCTATCGCCCGGTCATCAACTGCCGGATGAACGGCAACTCACCGCCGTTCTGCCCCGTGTGCTACACGGCGATGAAGTCGCTCGTTCACCAGGCGTCGGGGCACAACTTCCAGCACTGTGTGGCCGGCGATTTCAACGGCGACGGCCGCAGCGACGTGTTGGTGCACAGCGGCAACTCGATCCAGATCTTTCGCTCGAACGGCAGCCAGCTCGACCACGTGTCGAGCTCGGTCGAGCGAGTACCGGGGTCGTGGCAGTTCCAGACGCACGATCAGTTCTACGTGGGCGACTTCAACGGCGACGGCAAGGACGAGGTGGTCGTGTTCAACGGCGACGACTGGGTGATGCCCTATCTCGGCCTGTTGGCCGACGACGGCGCCAACGGTCTGCGCCTGATCGCCCGCTACGACGGCGATATCCCCGGCTGGGGTGGGCTGGCCAAGAACGACAAGTTCTACGTCGGCGACTTCAATGGCGATGGCAAGGACGACCTCTACGTCTTCAATGGGCTCGACTGGTCGATGACCTACGTGGCGATGCTGCGCTCGACCGGTACCGGCTTCACCCTCGTGCGTCGTTTCGACGGTGACATCCCTGGTTGGGGTGGGCTGGCCAAGAACGACCAACTGCATGTGGGCGACTTCGACGGCGACGGCAAGGACGATCTGTACATCTTCAACGGACCCGACTGGTCGATGCCGTACGTGGGCATGTTCCGCGCATCGGCCTCGAACCTCACGATGGTGCGTCGTTTCGACGGTGACATCCCAGGTTGGGGTGGGCTGGCCGCCAACGACCAGTTGTACGTCGGCGACTTCAACAATGACGGCAGAGATGACCTGTACATCTTCAACGGGCCGGATTGGTCGATGCCGTACCTCGGGATGTTCCGATCGAATGGTTCGGATCTGTTGTCCACGCACCGCTACGACGGCGACGTGCCCGGTTGGGGAGGTCTTGCCGCCCACGACCGATTCATCGCCGCCGATGTCAACGGCGATGGCAAGACAGACCTCATCGCCATCAACACGCAGGATTGGGCGGAGGAGTACCTCGGCCGGATGATCTCGAATGGCTCTTCGTTGGGCGCCGACTTCACCGGCGATTGGGTGGGCGAGTGGAACCTCGGTCCGGCGGACCTCTACGAGTCGTGTAACGCCTCGGGCGGCAAGGGGCAGCCGACGATCTTCATCCACAACACCGATTGGTTCGGGACGATCGACGTCAGCCGCAACCCACGGCTGCAGCAGATCTATTTCAAGTGGATCCACAACTATCGTCATGGCCGTCACTGGTAAAGGAGCATCCGATGCCGAAAGCACAGCAAGGCAGCCCAAGAAAGGCAAAGAAGCCGCCGGTGGGCAAGCAGACTTCTCGAGCCGCTACCTCACATCAGGGTGATCAGATTCCGGTGGAGGTGCCGACGCAGAGACGAACGACAGGTGCCGCGCGCCGCAGAACCGGTTACGTCCGGTTGCGGGTCCGCATGGACGACGGCGAGATGTCGATCGTCGACACGCATCATGTCGACAGCGAGCTCTCCCTGCCGACGAAGCTCCAGGGCGCCAACGCCTACGACGTCACGCTGGGCGATCGGCTTCTGCACGCCGACTCGATCCCCGACGTGGGTGTGTCGCGTTCGTTCCCGAACCCGGACCCCAATGCTCCGCCCGAGCAGCACGGCCACCACTTCCACGAGCTGTCGATGTACGAGTTCGACGTGCGCGTTCCGGTGGGCGACTTGGCCAAGGCCGATCTGCCAAAGGTGGCGATCACGTACTATCGGGTCAAAGAGCACACCGGCGACGCCCCGCTTGCAGCGCGGCCCCTTGCCCAGCAGTACGACAAGGAGATGCGCGAGGTGAGCCGCATCGTCGGCCTCCCCGACTCGATTCTCTGACCCCGCCCCGAACTTTGTCGCTCCGACGTCGCTGAGGGCGGGCGGAGCGACAAAGTTCGAGGGATTTGACCTGGTAATTCACCTTCCGTAGTCAAGCGCGCGCAGAAAGTACCGATTTCTGTCCTAGAACATGCCACACTGCGCGTGTATAGGAGCGTGACCACCATGCGAGCACTGAGCGAGCCATCCGGCGGACGGGCGGGCGCGGCACTCAGAGTTCTCCCGTCGGTCCCGAGCGATCGGGAAGCTGCCGTGCGAGTGCTGTATGAGGAGCGACATGCCGAACTCG
This sequence comes from Ilumatobacteraceae bacterium, assembly GCA_036262105.1. Taxonomy (GTDB): domain Bacteria; phylum Actinomycetota; class Acidimicrobiia; order Acidimicrobiales; family Ilumatobacteraceae; genus JAENVT01. Next base: position 6,057 of record DATAJN010000614.1, on the reverse strand, counting down.
TCCGCTTTGCCACCTTCATCACGGGCGACTCCGACGCCGCCGAAGACGTCAGTCAAGAAGCGTTCATGCGCGTGTATGACGCGTGGGATCGGCTGGAGGATCACGACCGAGCACTGGCGTACTTGCGTGCAACGGTCGTCAACATCAGCCGCGGCAGGCATCGCCGGCGGATGGTGGCCGAACGCAATCAGCCGCCGCGACTCGTGGCAGTCCCGTCAGCCGAGGACGACGCGATGGGCCGGGTCGGCCGCAGCGCCGTGCTTCAGGCCGTGTCTGCGCTGCCCAGCCGGCAGCGAGCGTGTGTCGTGATGCGGCACTGGTTGCGAATGACCGAAAGTGAGATCGCCGCGACACTCGATGTGTCGATCGGCTCCGTCCGCACACACAACAAGCGGGGCATCGAAACCCTGCAACGCAAATTGGGAGCTCTCCGATGAACGACTTCGAATCCCGCCTCACCACCCTGCTCGACGACGTCGCCTCGTCGGTGCGCCCGCATCCCGACCCCGACTCGGTGTTCCTTCACACGGTCACAACCGTTCCCAACGAAGTGCGCCGATTCCGCCCTCGCTTCGTCGCAGTCGCAGCGGCCGGCATCGTGCTGGTCGGCGGCTCCGCGTTCGCGATGGAGCGCATCACCACCGATCCGCCATCGAGGGTGACGCCTGCCGACTCGCCGGTGACGGAGCCCACTGACGAGCGGACCACCACGACCCTGGAGCCGACCTCGACGTCGGTCGCCGCGGTTGTCGACACCACGCCGGCGAAGGAGCCGGTGCGCAAGTCGGTGGTGGTGCCCGACCTGACCGTGCGTCCGACCGAACCGACCGAACCGACCGTGCCGCCGACCGAGCCAACGTTGCCACCGGTCGTCATCGAGTTCACTGCCAAGCTGGGTGCCGACGGCCGGGCGAAGACTCCGATGACTCAGGGTTTCTACGGCAACGCCCAGCCAGGATCAGCGATCCGCGTGGCCTCGCAGTATGGCGTTGCGGAAACGACGGCCAACGGCGATGGCAAGTGGGAAACAACCCTGACGACGCGCGAGGTTCCGGCAGGAGCCAAGGTTGCCGTGCGGATCACCTCGAGCACCAGCGACCGGGTGCGTGAGTTCACGCTCGAGCGTCCTGCTCCGCCTGCGCCGGCCGTGATCGAGTTCACCGCCAACCTCGGTGCCAATGGTCAGGCGAACTCGCCGATGACTCAGGGCTTCTACGGTAACGCCCAGCCGGGTTCGGCAATCCGAGTCGGCAGCGACTGGGGTGTCGCCGAGACGACGGCCAACGGTGACGGCAAGTGGGAGACCACGTTGACGATGCCCGAGGTGCCGGCCGGTACGGCGGTGCACGTGCGGATCACGTCGAGCACCACCGACCGGGTGCGTGAGTTCACCTTGCAGCGCCCGGGTACCCCGACCCCGCCGTCGATCGACTTCACGGCACACGCCGCGTTGACAACCACGGACCACACCCCGCCGCTCAATGAGTACTCCGGTACCTCGACCGCAGGCGCGGTGATCACGATCACGTCGGACTACGGCGGCACCCAGGTGGAGTCGAACGGCGACGGCCATTGGGCCGCACGCGTCGAGTTCCCCGGCGCGCCGGTCGGCACGACCTTCAACGTGCACATCACCAGCTCCAAAGGCGAAGCCGTCTACGACTTCTCGCTCACCGTCGTGGCGCCCGGCTGACCATTCGATCGGGGCCAGGTATTGGGTACTGACCCCGTTACTTGAACTGGGTGAGGATGCGGACTGCTGCTGGGCCGAGCAGGACGATGAAGAGCGCTGGAAGGATGCAGGCGACCATCGGGAAGAGGATCTTGACGGGAAGCTTCATCGCTTGCTCTTCGGCCATCTGTCGCCGCTTGACCCGTAGCTCGGTCGCCTGGATCTGCAGGGTCTGAGCGACCGGGACACCGAGCCGTTCTGCTTGGGCGAGCGCGGTGACGACGGAGCGCAGTTCGGGAACGTTCACGCGCTCCGAGAGATTCGCCAGCGCCACGCCGCGGCCGACGCCGACACGCATGTCTTGCATCACACGCGACAACTCCTCGGCGAGCGGTCCTTCGCCAGAGCTTGCCGCTCTGGCGATCGCCGCGTCGATGCCGAGGCCGGCACGGACCATCACGGAGAGCTGGTCGACGGTATCTGAAACGGCGCCGCGGATCAGCAGGTTTCGAGCGTCGGCGCGTCGGTCGAGAAGGCCCACCGGCAAGAAGTAGCCGACGGTGATTGCGAAGCAAAGCAACAAGACGTTCAGCAGGCTCGGCTCCTCGACGATGCGTAGTGCGAACAGCAGGCCGAGGACCACGGCGCAGGTGACACGGATCGCAATCAACCGCTCGAGGGTCCATCCGGGCGGTGAACCGGCGGCCTGGATCCGCTTCGAGAGGGCAGCGACGCGTCCACTGGGGGTGATCTTGCGGAGCGCCGTCCCGACCCGCTCGGCGAGCGGCTTGATCGTGCGATCAGTGGACGAACGCCGCAGGACGATGGCGCGCATGTCGGTGACCCCGTCGCCGCCGAGCCGGCTGACGGAGCCACCGCCTCGTTCACCTGAGACCGCCCACCACAAGACGATGAACGACGAGCAGACGGCGAACGCACCGAGGATTGCGACGATGTACATTGGGCTCCTACGACACTGACTTCACGAGTTTGCGCATCCACGCCCAACCGATGACCATCAGCAGGCCGGCGAGAACGATGAGCGCCGGACCGGGCGCCTTGCGCAGCGGATCGAAGTAGTTGGGGTTGGTGAGCTGGAAGAAGAGGGCAAGCAGGATCGGCAGACCCGTGAGAACGTAGGCCGACAGCCTGCCCTCGGCGGTCAACGTGCGCACTTGACGGCTGAGGCGCTGTCGCTCGCGCACCGTCTCGGCGACGTTCTCGAGCACCAGGGCGAGCTCGCCGCCGATGTCGCGGTTGATGTCGATGGCGGCCACCACCCACTTGAAGTCCCGGCTCTGCATGCGATCGGCCACGGCCTGCAACGCTTCGGTGGGATCACGGCCGATGCGCCCTTCCAGGAGCACTCGCTGCAACTCCGTGCGGGCCGGCTCGGCAGCTTGGTTGGCGGCGGAGTCGATGGCCTGCGGCAGGCCGTAGCCGCCACGAAGGGAACTGACCATGCTCTGCATCAGGTCGGGAAGCTGTTCGCCGAAGGCGCGGCGACGGGCGTTGGCCTTGGACGACACGTAGGCGCGAGCCAGAAGCGGGGCGGCGATCGTGCCGAGCACCATCCCGAAGAGACCGAACAGGGCAAAGAACACCAGGGCGAGCACGGCTCCGGCTGTGATGGCGAGCACGAAGAACTCGCCGGGACGCAAGCTGATGCCGGCCACGTCGAGAGCTTCGGCCAGGCCCCGACGTCGACCGCGACGTTCCAGCATGCGCTCGGCGGCGCGGGTCACCCTTGTCCTGAACGACTCGCCGCGCGCAACGCTCTCCTTGTGAGCGACGACCAATCGATTCAGGGGTACGTTCCGACCCTTGGTGAAGGGCACCGCCAGCAGCGTGAGGACACTCAAGCCGATGAACTCTGCCGTCGTCCCGAGAAGGAGCCTGAGAGTTTGACCGTCGGATGACGATGATCCGGAAGCAGGCGCGGCAGCGACTGCGACTGCGACCGTGTCGGATGGTGCCTCAGGGGTTGCCGCCACGACCGTAGTAGTCGCAGCCGTAGTCGTGGACGCGGGGGCGATCGTGGTTGTCGTCGGCACCGGGGCAGGCGGCAACGAGGGCAGGGTTGCTTTGACGTTGGCAGCGGCAGGGCCTGCGGCAGTCTCCACCGTGACGGTGTAGTTCACCGCGCCGTGGCCATTGGATTGGAACGACACGCGGTAGCGGTTGATGATGGCGTTCGCCACTCGCTTGTACAGACCTTGCAGCGCTGCCGGGTCGTTGGCCGAGCCGATGGTGCCGCCGCCGGCCGACGACAGCTGCTCGAGCGCCGCGTGGTTGGAGTCCGTACTCGTCAGCTCGATGACGTTGGTCTTGATCGCCGCGGCGACGGCGGTGGCTTGTGCCAGATCGTTGCTGCTCACGGTGTCGCCGCCGTCGCTGAGCAGTACGAGCTGCTTGTCGGACGTGTTTCCGGAGAAGAGCGTTTGGGCAAGTACGACGGCGTCGTACAGCGATGTTTCGCCGCGGGCGGTGAGGTTCTTGATCACGTTGGCGAGAAGTGCTCGATCGAGGCTCAACGGGCTCTCCACGTGGGTCGAGTTGCCGAACGACACGACCCCGACGCTGACTTGTGCAGGAAGAGCATCGAGGAAACCCAGCGCCGCCGACTTGGCCGCGGCGAGTGCTCCACCCTGTTTCATGCTGCCCGATACGTCGAACAGCATCACCACTTCCAGCCCATCGGCCGACAGTTGCTCCACGTTGGCCGTCACCGGTCGCCCGTTCTCGACGACGCGCAACGTCGGTGCAAGGTCGGTGTCACCGGCGACGGCGCCTGGAACACTGACCTCCATGGTCACCGTCGGATATGCGGACGCATCGACGCCGGAGATGTTGAGCGGGGCCGGCCCGTCTGTCGCCGCCGCGGCCTTCTGCAATGGGGCGAGCAAGGCCGCGCCCACCAGCGCTGCGGCTACGAATGCGCGTCGCATGGTCACCATCGCCCGTTCACCGACGTCGGGTGGCCTCCGTAGAGCTCTGACGGCAGGGTGATCCCGGCTTCTCTGAGACGATCGGTGAAGGTGGGAAGCACACCGGTGGGTCGGATTCGACCGGTCGGCGAACCGGCTTCGGGAGAGTGATCGAAGCGGTAGATGTCGCTTGCGGTGACGACATCGTTCTCCATGCCGAGCACCTCGGTGACCTGCGTAACTCGGCGCGAACCGTCGCGGAACCTGTGGAGGTGCACGATGAGGTCGAGCGCCGAAGCGATCTGCTCGCGGATGGCCCTGCTTGGCAGATCGACGCCGCTCATCAGCACCATCGTCTCGATCCTGGCGAGCGCGTCGCGAGGGCTGTTGCAGTGCACGGTCGAGATCGAACCCTCGTGGCCGGTGTTCATGGCCTGCAACATGTCGAGCGCCTCGGGCCCGCGCACCTCACCGACGATGATGCGGTCGGGCCGCATGCGCAACGAGTTGCGCACGAGGTCGCGAACCGTCACCTCACCGCGCCCCTCAGCGTTCGGCGGTCGGCTCTCGAGGCGTACGACGTGGCGCTGATAGAGCTGCAGCTCGACGGCGTCTTCGATGGTGACGATCCGCTCCTCGTCGGGGATGAAGCTGGACATCACGTTGAGCATCGTGGTCTTGCCAGTTCCGGTGCCTCCCGAGACCATGACGTTGAGCCCAGCTTCCACGACAGCGCGGAGCAGTTCCGCAAGCTCCTCCGTCATCGTTCCGAAGGCGATGAGGTCACCGATCTGCAGCGGATCGGCGGCGAACTTGCGGATCGTCAACGAGGGCCCGTCGACGGCGAGTGGCGGGATGATGGCGTTGACACGCGAGCCGTCGGGGAGCCGGGCATCGACCATCGGCGACGACTCGTCGATTCGACGGCCGACCTCGCCGACGATCCTCTCGATCACCCGTCGGAGGTGGTCCTCCGACATGAACCGTGCGTCCGTCTCCTCGATGAGGCCGTTGCGCTCGACGTAGATCGGAGACAGACCGTTGACCATCACTTCGCTGACCGTCGTGTCGGCAAGGAACTTCTCCACCGGCCCGAGACCCATCACGTCGCTGACGATGTCGGACGTGAGGACCTGGCGTTCCTGCGTTGTCAACGGCACGGTGACGGTGGCCATGAGATCGGTGATCTCCTGGGCGATGTATGCCTGCAGTTGCGCAGGCCCCACCGTTGAATCGAACAGCCTGGCCCCGAGACGGGCAAAGAGTGATTGGTGCACCTGCGCCTTGAAGTCGCCGACAGCGTCGATCTCGGCGACGCGACGCGAGCTGAAGAGCGTCGGCGACGCGAGCTCTGTTGCCCGGATGCGTTCGGAGAGCTTCATGACCGTCGCCTCCGAGAGAACATGCCCTTGCGGTCGGCCTCTTCGCGTGGCGTGGTCTCCGGACGAGGACTGAACT
>DATAJN010000613.1:0-2038 GCA_036262105.1 Ilumatobacteraceae bacterium | reverse complement strand
GAATAGCACGCTGCTCCAACGTTGGCATCCGGCGATCGTAGTGACGGAGTCCGGGAAGCGCGGTAGACCCGGCGGTACGGGATGCTGGCTGTCCTTCCCGGGAGTGCAGTTATGGGACGATCCACCGGCGCGGAGGAGCCGTTCTGTGTCGAGCCAATCGAAATCAGTACTGCGATTGTGCGGCGCCGTTATGAGCGGCGCGTGTAGAGCACTAATCCCGCTCGGATTCACCGGAACCGTTCGCGTCGCCGCGCGAACGTCTGTGGTCAGATCAGGCGCGAGGCTCGGGCTGTCATTGACATTCAGGGGTGCAAGTAGAACACCTTGCTGAGGATCTTCCACTGGCCATCGATCTTCACGAGATTGAAGAAATCGGTAAAGCGATGACCTGTCCAGTTGTCGACATCCAACCGCACGCTGGCTGCCGTGCCGACAACATCAATGCTCGTGAAGCGACACTCGATCTCCGTCGCAGGGCCGTTGCCGTCGTTCCAGTCGTAGAGACCCTGAATCGGGCCAGCGAAAAGATCGGGGCCGACGTAGCCACAGATCGTGGCGTTGTCATCGAACGCTTCCTTCATCGTCGCACCCTTCCCGGTGCGGGCACCGACGATGTAGGCCTGCATCACTTTGGTGATCTCGTCGACTTCGTTGACATAGCTTGTGACGGTCGCCGTCTCGGACATGGTAATACCTCGCTGTGGTGTCGGGCCTGGAGTTGGTCGTGCGTCGTCTCAGCGCGATCGAAGTGGACGATGAACACAACCAGTGCAGGCCGGAGAATAGTACTGCAGTTCCCGGAGCGCTCTGACGAATCGCGAAGTCGATCGAACGCACACTCTGATTGGGCCGGCTCGCAGACTCTCCGCATTAGTTCGCGCACGAGCTGCGTAGCGGCCCGCGAGACGGCTGCGGGTACTAGGGGGAAAGTTGCGATGGACAGCGCGCTCGCACGATCTACTTGTGAGACGCCACCTCGCGGCGGCGTCTTACCGGGTGCGTCATCATGCCGACGGTAGGGGGCATGCGTGCGACGCACGATTCCAGCTGCTCCGAACCTCGTTCGGACGACTGCGTCGGCTGGGATGAACGCCGAGCGCTGCAGGCCTGGGCTGTGGCGCACACGCCCATCGTGCAAAAAACGCGCACGAGATTGTTGTCCTGGCTACCGAGCGCGCCACCTGAGCCGATCTCGACGAGGTCAGGCCCGAAGCGGGCTTCGAGTTCCCTCCGCTTTTTGCTACGCGTGCGGAGTCACGAGGTCGGTCTCCAGGCGAGAGGTGTTCACCAAGCTCCGGCTCGGACGTCGCCCGGGATCGTAGATTGGCGCGGACGCACCCAAGAAGGCTCTACGCTGCGCTGATGCCAGCGCGGGACACCGTCTCCACGTGAACCTATCCGGCGGCGAGCAGACGCCTGCGACGTACGACGTTCGCGAGCACTACACGAAGTACGAGTTCCGTGTGCCGATGCGCGACGGCGTGCGGTTGTTCACCGCTGTGCTCGTGCCCAAGGACGGGTCGACGACGTATCCCTTCATGCTCGACCGGACGCCCTTCAACATGGGCCCCTACGGGCCGGACGAATACGTTTCGGTGTCGCTTCAGACGGAGGCCTTCCTCAAAGCGGGCTACATCTGGGTGCGACAGGACGTGCGTGGCCGCGGTCTGTCGGAAGGCGAGTTCACGCACGTGACACCGCACCGCGCCGACAAGCTGACGGCCGCGGATGTCGACGAGAGCACCGATACCTACGACACGGTCGACTGGCTGCTGGAGCACATTCCCAACCACAACGGCCGCGTCGGCATCTGGGGCGTTTCCTACGACGGCTTCTTCACCATCGCCGGGATCATCGACACCCATCCGGCGATCAAGGCGGCATCACCGCAGGCACCCGTGGCCGATCTCTTCCTCGACGACGACTGGTATCACAACGGGGCGTTCCAACTCGCGAAGAACTTCGAGGGGGCGACTGGTTTCCGACCAGAGGCGGGTGCGCCGCCACGGGCGACCGTCGCTTTCGATTACGGCACCTC
>DATAJN010000612.1:0-8067 GCA_036262105.1 Ilumatobacteraceae bacterium | reverse complement strand
TGCTCGGGCATCGAACCGCGACCCTTTCGATCGATGGTCGGGCCGAGGCGAACCTCGTCGAGGGCGACACGCTGGTGGTGGGCGCGTCGGCGTCGGTAGCTCGCTTCGTGAGGTTCGGCGAGCGGCGCTTCCACCAGATCTTGAAGACGAAGTTCGGGCTGTCCGACCGCTGATGCTTCAAGAGCTGCACATCGAATCCATGGGCGTGATCGAAACCCTCGACCTCGTCCTGCGACCGGGGTTGACCGCGTTCACCGGTGAGACCGGTGCTGGCAAGACAATGGTCATCGAGGCGATCAACCTTCTGGTCGGCGGTCGAGCGGACCCGAGCATCGTTCGCGCCGGAGCTTCCGAGGCGCGCGTCGAGGGCAGGTTCGTCGTGGGCGACGACGAGTACATCGTCTCCCGAGTGATCCCCATCGACGGGCGATCACGGGCGTATGTGAACGGTCGGTTGGCGACGGCGACGACCCTCGCCGAACTTGGTGCACGGACGGTCGACCTCCACGGGCAGCACGCGCATCAGAGCCTGTTGTCGATTGCGGCACAGCGAGAAGCGCTCGATCACTTCTGCGCAACAGATCTGGAGCCGTTGCGCGCCGCCCGAGCGCGTCTCACCGAGATCGATGCGTCGCTGGCGGCACTGGGCGGCGATCAGCGGTCCAGGGCACGCGAGGTGGACCTGCTGCGGTTCCAGGTCGGCGAGCTGGCGAGCGCGTCGATCGAGGATGCCGGTGAGGACGAGCACCTCACTGCCGAGGAAGACGCGCTGGCCGATGCTGCGGCCCATCGAGAAGCCGGACAGCTTGCATGGGAAGCACTGGTCGGTGACGGCGCCGATGCCGGCGACAGTGCCGCCGCCGCAGGCATTGGAGCCGCAATCGGGGCGTTGTCCAGCCGGGCTCCGTTCGAGACCTTCACCGCCCGCCTGCACGCACTTGCCGCCGAATTGAGCGATGTCGGCCACGAGCTACGCGCGTTGACCGAAAATCTGGAAGAAGATCCTGAACGCCTCGCAGAGATTCGTGAGCGCCGTCAGTTGTTGCGTGATCTCAGGCGCAAGTATGGGGACTCGCTGGCCGACGTGATCAGCTTTCAGCAAGAGGCCGAGGAGCGACTCGCCGAGCTGGAGAGCTACGACCAGCGCGTCGTCGCGCTGGAGCTGGATCGCCTCATGGCTGTCGCCGCTGAACGTGAGGCGGCACAAGTCGTGGCCGCGACACGTCGGGCGGGCGCGACGACATTGGCGGAGGCGGTTCGTGACGTCGTGCGAACGTTGGCGATGCCGCACGCGGAGATCGAGATCATGGTTGGTGCTGAAGCGCCCGGCGACGACGTGACCTTCCTCATCGCCGTCAACCCGGGGTTGCCAGTACTGCCCTTGTCGCGGGTGGCCAGCGGCGGCGAGCTGGCTCGGACGATGCTGGCGTTGCGGCTCGTGCTGACCGAAGCACCCGAGACCCTTGTGTTCGACGAGGTCGACGCAGGCATCGGGGGAACGGCGGCGACCGCCGTCGGCGAGGCGCTCGCCCGGCTCGCTGATCGTCATCAGATCATGGTCGTCACCCACCTCGCCCAGGTCGCCGCGCTGGCAGGTACTCAGATCGTGGTGACCAAGACGGTGTCAGCGACGGTTACCACGGCCATGGCCGCCGTCGTGGAGGGTGATGGGCGCGTCGCTGAGGTCGCCCGCATGTTGAGCGGTGACCGAGGGGGAGACTCGGCCTTGGTGCATGCTGCTGAACTACTCGGCGAGAGGCTGCGACTTCCGTAGCGTTCGTCCGCGGAGCAGACGCAGCACCTGGCTGGCGGTGAGGAAGATCAACGCCCCTCCCGCGGCGTCGAGCCAGTAGTGGTTGGCGGTGACCACGATCGCCAGCAGCGTCAGCATCGGGTAGATCACGCTGAGTGCCCGAACAGTGCGATGCCTGGCAAACGACCACAGCAACGTGCCACACCAGAGAGCCCAGCCGAAGTGCAGGCTCGGCATCGCCGCGAAGGGATTGGCGATGGCCTTCGCCGCGCTGGAGTGGTACGACCAGAACCCACCGATGGTGTCGAGCGTGTCGACGAAGCACTTGCGACCGCCCGGCAACTTGCACGGATAGAGCCTTGGCGGCGCAAGCGGAAAGGCGAAGTAACCGATCAGCGCCAACGCGGTGGTCATGCCCAGCAGGTTGCGGTACCGGCGGTAATGCTCGTGTCTGCGCAGGTACACCCACATCAGCAATCCTGCGGTGATGATGAAGTGCAGCGTGCCGTAGTAGACGTTCATCACCTTGATGAACCATGTGGCGCCCAGAAAGGCCTTCTGAACGGCCGACTCGCTGTAGATGTGCAACCATCGCTCGAGATCGATGAGGTACAGCTGGTTCCTGAATGCCCGCGGGCGCACCTTGCCGAGGTGGACGAACCGGCGGATGAGCTCGTAGCTGTAGTAGAACGCGACAACGATCAGGAGTTCGCGCAACCAATGCGATCGAGGAGCCGGACTGCTCTCCGTCAGATCACGGTGCGCCTCGGAGGGAACCCACTCCCTCAACTGGCGGCTCTCCATTCGGGCCAGCTTAGGCAGATGAGAGCGACCGGGTTCACGCTATTCGTTGCCAAACCGTGACGCCGTCGACGACCGCGATCTGCCGGTATCCGTCGGTGATGAAGGTCTGCAGCTCGGGTACCAGCGATGTCGGAAACTTGCTGTACCCGAGGTTCGCCGAGCTCGACGTGTCGAGGATGAGCTTCGGCGGAGTGCGGGCAAGCGAATCGAGCATGATCGAGCGGGCCTCGGGCATCGCCTCGGCAAGTGTGACCGCCGGGTCGTTACGGCCCCCCGATCGCCCGACGACGAAGTCGGTGTGGACGAGGCCGCCGGCCGGCAGGCGGTTGGCGGCGAGGAGCACTTCCGGATCGGAACCCCATACGAACACTCGGTCAGCGCCGGTTGTGTGAGACCTGACGAAGGCGACGAGGTCTGTTTGGTCGGGGCGGTGGTGGAACGAACCGGGCACGAACAACAGCACCCACGCCACGAGAGCAGGCACTGCCACACCGCCGATTGCCAGGAGCCGCCGCCGACCGGTCCAGCGGGAGATCACTGGCACCGTCAGCAAGACGAGAGGCGGCACGACCTGCAACCAGTAATGGCCGAAGAAGCGCAATCCCGCCGCCCAGGCGGCCAGCCCCGAGGCGATCCACAACCACAGATCGATGTCGTCAGGAAGCCGCGACTGCCGCAGCGCGGAGACACCGGCGGCGACGGCGATCCCGGCTGCGATCGCGAGGACCGGGTGAAAGGCGACGAAGCCGCCGAGCGATGCCAAGCCTTTCCCGGTGGCCGAGGCAAGGCCGCTGCGGGCGAACACGAAACCCGGACTGTTCGTGACGTTCCACTCCCAGAATCGGCCGAGGGGCGCGTAGAGACCGGTCGTGGCGACGGTCAAGGCAGCCGCCGTTACCAACGGTACGACGTTGCGCCAGCGTCCCCGCAGACCGACGCTGACGCAAGCCGGCACGACACCGAGCAACCAACTCTGCCTGCACAGGATCGCCAGGCCGAGAGCCACGCCGGCAGCAACGGCACTGGGCAACGTGCCGCGGCGCGACCAGATGATCGCCGCCGTCGCCGGCAGCAGGGCGAAGTGGGCGTAGTTGGCGGCCCCGGCATCGGCCGGGAACAGCGCCATCGAACCGGCGATGAGCAGCGTGCCGCCCCACCAGGCTGACGCCGGGCCGAACGTTCGCCAGAGTTCGAGGGCAAGGAAGATTCCACACAGTGCCAGCATGACCAGGACGACGAAGCGCATCAGACGAAGATCGGTGGAGTCGGTGATCGAGAACGACGCCGCATACAGCAGCGGGGGCAACGGCGGCTTGCGGTCGAAGATGTCGGTGTACAGAGTGCCGCCGGCACGCACGACCATCGCCTGCACGCCAATGGCCGCTTCGTCGGGGTCGAAGATTCGCCGCGTGAGCGTTGGGGCCCGGAGGACCACCGTCAGAGCGGTCAGCGCCACGCACATATTGGCCTTCCGCGTCCACCAGGTACTGATCCCGGCAGGCTAGTTCCAGGTCGTTGCTTCTACGCTCCACTCGATGAGGCTTCGCGGCGTGTTGTTCGACTTCGGGTACACGTTGTTCGCTCATGCACCGCTCGCCGTGACCATCAGCGACTGCGCCCGCCGGCTGGGAACTGAGCTGAGCGACGAGCGAGCCACCGCTCTCGCCCATCGCATCGACGAGGCAGCGATGGCTCCGGCAGAGCTCGCCCACCCTCGAGACTTCGATTCGACTGTCTGGGCGGATCGCTGGAAGGTTCTCTACGGCATTGCCGACGAGTTCGGCGACGGTCTCGGCAGCAGCATCTACCAGTCGATGCACGATCCGCACCAGTGGATCCCGTATCGCCAGGCCGCATCGACTCTGCGAGCTCTCGAGGCGAGTGAAATCCGAGTCGGTGTCGTCTCCAACACAGGATGGGACGTGCGTCGTGTGTTCGCCGCGCATTCGATGGCGACCCACGTCGCCTCGTTCACATTGTCGTACGAGGTCGGCGCAGTGAAACCGGACCCGCGGATCTTCACGGTTGCATGTGAAAGCCTCGGCCTGAGCGTCCACGACGTGCTGATGGTCGGCGACGATCCGCGCTCCGACGGCGGCGCGGTGGCTGTAGGAATCTGCACACTCCTGTTGCCACCCGGACATCGCGGATCCGACAACGGCCTTGGTGCTGTGCCGCGCCTCGTGACGTGAAGGGCTCTCAATTGGCGGGATCCGCGCGAGCCGGCCGCGGCGCGGTATGCTGCTGTCCCGTTGTCAGTTCGCCTGAGACGGAGGTCTTGCCCCAATGCCGAAGCACATTTTCGTGACCGGAGGCGTTGCCAGCTCCCTCGGAAAGGGCCTCACCGCGTCCTCCCTGGGTCGGTTGCTGAAGTTGCGCGGGCTGCGGGTGACCATGCAGAAGCTCGATCCGTACATCAACGTCGATCCCGGCACGATGAACCCCTTCGAGCACGGTGAGGTGTTCGTCACCGATGACGGTGGCGAGACCGACCTCGATCTCGGCCACTACGAACGGTTCATCGACGAGCCGTTGACCCGCGACTCCAACGCCACCACCGGGTCGATCTACCAAGCCGTCCTTGCTGCCGAACGGCGAGGCGACTACCTCGGCAAGACCGTGCAGGTGATCCCGCACATCACCGACGAGATCAAGAGGCGGATCCATCGGTTGGCGACCGACGACGTAGATGTCGTCATCACCGAGGTCGGCGGAACCGTCGGCGACATCGAGATCCTGCCGTTCCTCGAGGCGATCCGCCAGTTCCGCAACGAGGCTGGTCGCGACAACGTCTGCTACCTGCACGTCACGCTCGTGCCGTTCATCGGCCCGTCGGGGGAGCAGAAGACCAAGCCGACTCAGCACTCCGTCACCGAACTGCGCAGCCGTGGCATTCAACCCGACATCATCGTGTGTCGCAGCGAGGAGCCACTGAGCGACAACCTCAAGCGCAAGATCTCCAACCTCTGCGACGTCGACGAGCGTGCTGTGGTCAATGCCGCGGATGCCCGCAACATCTACGAACTTCCGCTGATCCTCCACGATGAAGGTCTCGACGATGTCGTCTGCGATGTGTTGCGCATCGATGCGCCGGTCGATCTGCAACCGTGGCAAGCGGTCGTGTCGATGATCGAAGAGGCGCGCAAGCCGGTGAAGATCGGCTTGATCGGCAAGTACATCAGCCTTCCCGACGCCTATCTGTCGGTCGTCGAGAGTCTCAAGCATGCGGGCTTCCACCACGGCGCCAAGGTCGAGATCGATTGGATCCAGGCCGAAGACGTGGAGGGTCTGTTGGCGGCAGGCCGTCTCGCCGATCTCGACGGCATGTTGATTCCTGGAGGGTTCGGCGAGCGCGGTTTCGAGGGCAAGATCGCCGCTGCCGGCTACGCCCGCGAGAACGACATCCCCTGCCTCGGCATCTGTCTCGGGCTGCAAGCGATGACCATCGACTTCGCTCGCAACGTGATGAACCTCACCGGCGCCAACTCGACGGAGATGGATCCCAACACGCCCCATCCCGTGATCGCCTTGATGCACGACCAACGCGATGTGGTCGACAAAGGCGGCACGCAACGGCTCGGCGCCTACTACGCGATCCTCGAGCCGAACACCCGTGTGCACAGGGCGTACGGCGAGCCGGTGGTCAGCGAACGCCATCGCCATCGGTGGGAGCTCAACGCCCAGCTGAAACCGAAGCTCGAAGCAGCCGGACTGCGCTGCAGCGGGATCTCGCCCGATCGTCGCCTGGTCGAGTTCATCGAACTCGACGACCACCCGTACTGGGTCGGCACGCAGGCGCATCCCGAGTTCAAGAGCCGGCCGGATCGCCCGCATCCGCTGTTCCGCGAGCTCGTCTACGCGGCGTTGGCCCGCCGCGAGGCTCGCTCTCCGCACCTGTTCGTCGTCGACGAGACGAGCTCGTCAGTTGCCTGAGAGTCGCATGAGCGTGGCGTGAACATCCCGCAACCAGAGTTTCGCCATCTCGGCGATCGTCTTGTGCACCGCGGGCACATCTGGAACGTGGCGGTGAGCACCTTCGAGTCGCCGGACGGCGACTTGTTCGAACGCGACATCATTCGTTCGCCGGGCGCCGTCGGTGTCGTGCCGGTGCTGTTCGACAACGGCTTGCCGACAGTTGTCTTCGTCAGCCAGTACCGAGGTCCGCTCGACCGGTACGTAGTGGAGGTCCCCGCCGGCATGCGCGACATTCCCGATGAGGCTCTCGAACTCACCGCGTCGCGCGAGCTCGCCGAGGAGGTTGGACTGGTGGCCGGTCGTCTCGACTACCTGACGCAGTTCTACCCATCGGCGGGCATGACCGACTCGATCCTGCACCTGTACCTGGCCACGGATCTCGAACCTGTGGAGCGAGACGTCCACGGGCCTGAGGAGACACACATGGCGGTTGTGCGCCTCACGCTCGAAGAGGCCGTGGACATGGTCGTCGCGGGGGAGATCCACGACGCCAAGACCGTCATCGGGTTGCTGCTCGTCGATCGACGCTGGCGTGAAGGCAGTTTGCGTCCGGGTCCATGATGCCCGCCACGTCGGCTGCCGTTGCGTCGATGCTGCCGCTCGAAGCGGAGGAGTTCCTGTCCTGGATGGCGACCGAGCGCGGTCGCTCGGCGAACACGTTGGCTGCGTACCGGCGGGACCTCCACGGCTACTGGTCGTGGTTGGCGAGACGCGGCGCCGACTTGCGCAACGTGGACCGTTCGGTCCTCGACGTGTTCGTCAGCGAACGCCGAGCAGCCGGAGGAGCCGCCTCGTCGGTCGCTCGCCAGGTTGCCGCGATCCGCATGTTGCATCGCTTTCTCGCCGAGGAGGGCTTCCGCCCAGACGATCCGACCGCCGACATCGAGGGCATCCGCGTGCCCGCTGGAATACCCCATCCACTGACGGAGGACGAGGTCGCCTCGTTGCTCGCCGCGCCGGCTACCAACGAGCCGGTCGGGCTGCGCGATCGAGCGCTGCTCGAGCTCCTGTACGCCACAGGTGCGCGCATCTCCGAGGCATGCGGGCTGTCGCTCGGAGACTTCGATCACGAAGAGCAGATGGTCAGGCTGTTCGGCAAGGGATCCAAGGAGCGGATGGTTCCCTACGGACGCTTCGCGGCCTCGGCGGTCGCGGAATGGCTCGGCCCGTCGGGTCGCCCCCACCTCGAACCTGAGCGGTGGGCACGCCGCAGTGATGCCGAAGCGGTGTTCTTGAACCAGCGCGGCGCCCGACTGACACGGCAGGCGGCATGGGCGATGGTGAAGAAGTACGGCGATCGGATCGGCCTCGGCGACAGGCTGTCGCCACACGTTCTACGGCACTCCTGCGCGACCCACATGCTCGATCACGGAGCCGATCTTCGAATCGTGCAAGAGCTGCTCGGCCATGCCTCGATCTCGACGACCCAGATCTACACCAAGGTCAGCCAGGAGCGTCTGTTCGACGTGTACAGGGCGGCCCACCCGCGGGCGCGCGGACGATGAGCGGCACAGGTCACCTCGCTCGCCGATGGG
>DATAJN010000611.1:0-2094 GCA_036262105.1 Ilumatobacteraceae bacterium | reverse complement strand
CTTGAGCGCCCAGTTGGTGCATGACCGACCGGTGTCTAGCACGATGACGAGCACAGGTACGATCTCAAACATTGAGCAGGGCTCGACCCAGCTCCCGAGTCTCCAGGTTGACCACCGACTGTGGTGATGCTGCCGGTGGTGTCGGTAGACGTCTGCCGGTTGGCGGTGGCGATCATGGTGGCGAATCGGTCGGCGGCCGCGGCGCTCATGCCGGGCAGTAGGTGTTGGTAGGTGTGGATCGTGAAGGTCGGGTGGGCGTGCCCGAGTCGTTCGGACACGACCTTGATCGATTCGCCGGAGGCGACGAGCAGCGAGGCGTGGGTGTGGCGCAGGTCGTGGAATCGGATTCGTGGGAGGTCGCTGCCGCGCACGATGCGATCGAATAGTTGCGTCAGTGATTGTGGGTTGAGGTAGCGCCCGGTCGGGTTGCAGAACATCCAGTCGTCGATGCCGCACGGCAGGCCGTCGCGTTGAAGCCGTCGCCGCCAGCGTCCCAGCAGGTCGACGGTTGCTTGGTCGAGTTCGACGGTGCGTCGGCTGGTGCGGGTCTTGACGCCGAACTCGACGGGTTGACCGCCGACGCGTTGGTCGGGGCCGTGCTGATCGTAGTCCTCCTTCGCGCACTGCGCTTGGGAGGGTTTTTGGCTGCGCGTTAAAGCGCAACTTCAGTTGGGAACAGCGGGCACCGGCAGGTGGCCCAGCGAGATCACGTCGGCGCGCGGGGTGCCTTCCGTGAAGACCGCTGCTGTGCCGATGTGGGTGCCTCCGGCATGCTCGATGAACTTCTGGAGCACGTTCTCGGTGGCGCCGCTGGAGACGACGTCGTCCAGGATGATCACGAAGGCGCCCTTCATCATCGCCAGTGATTCCTCGTCCATGTGCAGCTGCTGCGGGTTGCTGGTGACGGTGGTGACGTCAATCGACACCATGTTCGTCATGTACGGCTTGATTTCCTTCACGGCGACGACGGCGGGAATGCCCGCGGCCTCGGAAGTTGCCTGCAGCAGCCCTTCGGCCTTGCCGGCTGCCATAAGAATGACCGTGGCTTCCTTGGGGAACTTCGCAGCCAACAGCTGGGCGCAGCCGCTGTTCAGGCCGGTCTTGCCACGCGGATTGAAGAGGGCGAGATCGGTGCCTTTGACGTTGACAATCGGCAACGACAGCACAATGCCGCTGCTGCCGAGTGCCACGTGATAGAACTTTTGAGACATAGGTTGCTCCTTACTTTTCGGATTCCTGCGCGGGGAAGGCCGCGCGAAGCAGCTGCACCAGCGCGGGAATCAGCTGCTGTTCGCGGGAAACATATCCCGCAGTAACGGTGCTGTGGGGATCGAATGCCGAGCCGCCCAGCAGTTCGGCGATCACCTCGCCGACCGTGTGCGTAGGAAAGCCGCGACGGCGCGCCTCGTCCACGTGCGCCGCCTGGAATCGCACCGAGCCGGACTGCGCGACGAACCGTTCGCCGTTCGGTCCGAGCAGCACGGCAATCGCGATCCTGGCGATCGGCTCGACATGGTGCTGTCGAACCCGCCGTTCGATCGACAAGCGGGATCGTGCAATGTCGAGGTCCGAACACTTGAGTCCGACGACCTCACCGCGTCGCATGCCGGTGTGGGCGGCGAGGTGCAGTGCCGGGTAGAGGCGCTTACGGACCGGTATTAACCTGGCGGCGTGAACACTCGGGGTCGTCTTCTTTCGGCGGTCGTAGTGGCGGGACTTGTCGTCGGTTTGGCGTCGTTTTCGAGTCCGGCCGAGGCCGGCGGGGCGCTCTCGCCGGGCGCCCGGATCTGTTTCGGTGTGACCGGCAGGCCGGGCGATGTCGCTGTGGTGAACCTGACACCGGTGCAGGCTGCCGGTCCCGGTTTTGGTCTGCTGGTGTCGTCGGACATCGGCAACCCGCCGGTGGCGTCGAACGTGAACTTCACGCCGGGTTCGATCGACCCGAACGTGGCTTTCGCTCCGATCGGCGCCGACGGGAAGGTCTGCTACATCAACTCGGTGCAATCCCAGGTCGATCTGGTCGCAGACCATCTCGGCACGATCGCATCCGGGAGCTTCACGAACGCGAACCCCGATGGCTCGCCGAGGCGCACC
>DATAJN010000610.1:0-2269 GCA_036262105.1 Ilumatobacteraceae bacterium | reverse complement strand
GCGACCAGGTGAGCGCCCGCTGGTTTCACCTTGGCGAGGTAGATGTGAGGGGTTCGATTCCCCTCGCCTCCGCGTTCCGCTTCGCCCGCTTGGCGTTGTACATGGCTTCGTCGGCTGCGGTCAGCAGCGCATCACGGTTGTAGCCCGTGGCCCTCGTGTCGGCAACGCCGATGCTGGCTGGGCAGGTCACGACGGTGGTTGGTGTGATGTGGATCGGCGCGGACAGAGCCTGGTCGATGCGTTGGACGAGATTCCGAGAGCTCGCCTCGTTCGGCTCGTACACGATCACGAACTCGTCGCCTCCGAGCCTTGCGACTGTGTCAGCGCCGCGGACGATCGTCAGCAGCCGATGGGCAGTCTCGCACAACACGAGGTCGCCGGCGATGTGGCCGTGCGTGTCGTTGACGCTCTTGAAGGCGTCGAGGTCGAGAAAGGCGACTGCCAGCGGCAGTGCGCCGCGCTGCGTACGGGCCAGGTCCGCGTCGAGCAACTCCTCGAGCAGGCGGCGGTTGGCCAGACCAGTCAGCGGATCGCGGAGAGCGAGCGCCGCCGTGCGGGCCTGCAGCTGACGAAGCTCGGTCACGTCTCGGCTCACACCCTGCAAGCCACCCTCGATGAGGCTTGTTTGCGTCTCGACCACCACGATCGAGCTGTTGGCATGACGGAACCGGGCGTCGAACCGACCGAGTGCTCGATCGCTATGGAGGGCGCGGTCTACCGCGCGGCGGCCGTCGTCGTCGAGAAGGTCGAGCATCCGGTTGAAGTCCTCGACGAAGTACGACGGCGGGTAGCCGAGCACGTTCTCCACCGATGGGCTCATGTAGTTGAAATGAGGAGTCGGCTCGGTCATCACGCGCCACACGACATCGGCGGACTTGTCGGCGAGGTCGCGGAACAGTGCCTCACTCTCCGCCAACTTGCGCTCGGCCTCCTGGCGTTCGGTGACGTCGCGACCGATCGAGAGGATCTCTGGTCCATCGGGGCCGACGAGATAGCTGTCGACCCACTGAAGCCACTGCCCTGGGGCATCAGGCACGGCGCGTGCAACCTTGTCGACCAGAATGGGGCTGTCGGGACCGAGGAGCGCGAGCTGGGCGTGCAAGCCTTCCAGCTCGTCCTCGGAGAGGAACTCGTCCAAGAGACGGCCGATGGCTTCGGCGGCGTCGACCTTGTACTGGGCGGCCCACGCCGCGTTGCAGTAGCTGATGGCGTGGTCGGCCACGCGGTACCGACTGACGCGCTCCGGCAGCGCATCGAGCATCGACGCGGTGTCCTCGAGTGCTACCTGCCGATCGCGTAGTGCGAAGGCGAGCTGTCGGGCGTCGGCGACCAAGCCGTGCAAGGTGATGCCCATCCCTGCGCAGCAGACGACGAACACGGCTGTGGAGGCGAACCCCAGTGCCGAGGAGTCGGCGGTTCCGCTCGGGACTCCGAACCGGAGCGTCAGTCCAGCCAACAAGGCGGCCACGAGCACTGCGCTGCGGTTCTCATAGAGCGCCAACCACATCAGTGGCAGGACAGTGAGGGTCACAAAGGGCGACCCGATCCCATGCCGGCTGGCGCAGATCAAGAGCAGCGTCGCCACGAGGAACGCGAACGCGGGGATGAGCTGCGCGGCACGGGGGGTCCGGATCCACGGAACGACGAGTGCCATGATGATCGTGACGATGGCAAGAGCTGACCCGGCAACGGCGAAGGCGGGTCGTGCCCAAGACGTCGACGGTATGGCGATCACCAGGCTGATGGTTGCGGTGAGCGCAAAGGGCATCATCCTCTGGAACCGTCCGTCGCCGACGAGCGGCCCCTTCGTGGCGTCGACGATGTGCACGGCGCGCGGCGAGGACCTGGTCATCGTGCCACCACTTGATCAATGAGCCTCGTCACGCCTCAACTCCTCGTACAGCGTTTTGTAGGGGGACGCTGGGTGGGCCGCCAACCACCGAATGTCCTTACTTCACTATCGGCACCAGTGTGGCCCTTTCCGAGGGTCAATAGTGCTGAGGGGCCGAATTGACTACTTGATCTGGTCGACCGGCGCTACCGCGGTCCTGCTCGGGCGTGGGGTCCGCGAAATGAACCGAATGACCTACCCGAACGGCCCGTCTCGCAAGGGTGGCCGCCGTTAACCTGTGTACACGTTGTGACCAACCACCCCTTCATGCCACTACGCCATCGAGCGGTGCGATTGTTATGGGGTGCTGCGGTGGTCAGCGACGTCGGCACGTGGGTGCAGCTGATCGTTGTCGGCAGCCTTGTTGCGGCCAGCACC
>DATAJN010000609.1:0-4346 GCA_036262105.1 Ilumatobacteraceae bacterium | reverse complement strand
TTTCCCGCCGACATCGTCACCGATCAGACGAGCGCTCACGATCCACTCAGCTACGTTCCTGCCGACCTCACGCCGGAGGCGACAGCGGAGATGGCGAAGAGCAATCCGCAGGAGCTCATCCGTCGCGCTCGCGAGAGCATGGCGGTGCACTGCCGGGCGATGGTCGGGTTTCTCGACACGGGCAGCGAGGTGTTCGACTACGGCAACAGTCTGCGCACCGAGGCCCGGCTCGGCGGCTTCGACCGTGCCTTCGACTATCCCGGCTTCCTACCTGCGTACATCCGCCCGTTGTTCTGCGAGGGCAAGGGCCCGTTCCGGTGGGTGGCCCTCTCGGGGGATCCCGCCGACATCGCTGCAACCGACCGAGCCGTGCTCGACGAGTTCCCCGACGACGAGGGCTTGCATCGCTGGATCAAGCTCGCCAGCGAGAAGGTTGCCTTCCAGGGACTGCCGGCGCGCATCTGCTGGCTCGGGTACGGCGAGCGCCACCGCCTGGGGTTGCGGTTCAACGAGATGGTCCGCTCCGGCGAGGTTTCGGCGCCGATCGTCATCGGCCGCGACCACCTCGACTCGGGGTCGGTCGCTTCGCCGTACCGCGAGACCGAGGCGATGAAGGACGGGTCCGATGCGATCGCCGACTGGCCTCTGCTCAACGCGCTGGTCAACACGTCGAGTGGCGCAACCTGGGTCAGCATCCATCACGGTGGTGGTGTCGGCATCGGTCGGTCGATCCATGCCGGCATGGTGGTGGTGGCCGACGGCACCGATCTCGCCGCCGAGAAGCTCGGGCGAGTGTTGGTCAGTGATCCGGGGATGGGTGTGATCCGCCACGCCGACGCCGGCTACGAACGGGCGATCGCTGTGGCCGCCGAGCGCGGCGTCCGCATCCCCATGAACGAATCCGGCGATGAACGATGAGTGTTCGCGAGATCGTCACGGTCGGCCACCCGGTTCTGCGCGAGCGTGCTCGCGACGTGACGACCGATGAGTTGGCCACCGCCGACACGCAACGCTTCATCGACGATCTCATCGACACGATGCGGCACGCCAACGGCGCCGGGCTCGCCGCCAATCAAGTCGGAGTGCCTCTACGAATCGCCGCCATCGAAGTCGGCGACAACCCTCGCTACCCGTACAAGCCGCGCATCCCCTTGACGATCGTGGTGAATCCCACCATCGAGCCGATCGACGACGAGCTGGTCGAGATCAACGAAGGATGCCTGTCGGTGCCCAACCTTCGCGGTTCGGTGATGCGTCACGTCAACATTCGCGTTCGCTACCTCGACCGTGACGGTGCTGCGCACGACGAGATCAAGCGCGGTCTGACCGCCGGCACCTTTCAGCACGAGACCGATCATCTCGATGGTGTGCTGTTCCTCGATCGAGTCGTCGATCCGCGGACCTTCACCACGTGGGAACAGTTCGAGCGCTTCCACCGCACCGCGTTCGTCGAGCGGATCACCGAGTTCGTCGCCAGAGTGGGATCGTGACGAGCTACTGGTGCGAACTGGCCTGGCTCGGAGCCCTCGATGGCGGTGTCGAGCCTGGTGTGGGCATCAGCGTCGAAGGCGATCGCATCACCGAAGTGACGATCGGTGCTGCCCCCGCGCCGGGTGCGCATCGGCTCGCCGGGTTGACACTTCCCGGCCTCGCCAACGCCCACAGCCATGCCTTTCATCGCGCCTTGCGTGGCCGCACCCACGGCGAGACTGGTTCGTTCTGGACGTGGCGCGATCGGATGTACGCGCTCGCTGATCGTCTCGATCCCGACGCGTACCGAACGTTGGCCGTGGCGACCTTCGCCGAGATGGTGCTCGCCGGGTTCACATGCGTCGGCGAGTTCCACTACCTGCACCACGATCGCGGAGGCGTGCCGTACGGTCAAGCGAACGAGATGGGTCACGTGCTGCTTGAGGCAGCCGACGCGGCCGGAATCCGAATCACCCTGCTCGACACCTGCTACCTGCAGGCCGGACTGGCCGAGGTCGCGTTGCAACCGACCCAGACACGCTTCAGCGACGGCGACGCAGTCGGGTGGGCGACACGAGTGGATGGTTTGGTCGGTTCGGCAACAGCCAAGATCGGCGCGGCCGTGCATTCGGTGCGCAGCGTGCCTCCGGCGGCGATGTCTGTCGTTGCCGGATGGTCCGATGCTCACCAGGCCCCGCTCCACGCTCATGTCAGCGAACAGCCGGCGGAGAACGAGCAATGCAGAGCCGCGTTCGAGTGTTCGCCCACGGAACTGCTCGATCGTCATGGCGTTCTCGGCGAACGCTTCACCGCTGTGCACGCAACCCATCTCGACGATCACGACATTGCGACGCTGCGCTCCAGCCGGTCGACGTGCTGCATCTGTGCGACGACCGAACGCGACCTCGCCGACGGCATCGGGCCGACGTCGGAGCTCCGCGCCGCCGGCATCGCCATGACCATCGGAACCGATTCGCACGCGGTGATCGACCCCTTCGAAGAGACACGAGGAATCGAGCTCGACGAGCGCCTAGCGTCGCTGCGCCGCGGAACGCATCAGCCCGGGGAACTGTTGACGGCAGCGACCCAGTCGGGTTACAGCAGTCTCGGGTGGGGCGATGGTGGGCGCATCGCCCGGGGCTGTCTCGCGGACTTCACAACGGTGGCGCTCACATCACCTCGTCTCGCCGGCATCGACCCGAAGCACTCCGCCGCGGCGGTGGTGTTTGCGGCGACGGCCGGCGACGTGAGCCATGTGATCGTCGGCGGCCGCGTCGTGGTCGCTGACGGGGTGCACCGAACCATTGATGTCGCTGCCGAGCTCGATCGTTCGATCAAGCAGGTCTGGTCATGAGCAGGTCGCTCGTCATCGACAACATCGCCCGGCTGCTCACCAACGATTCACACCACGAAACCGGGATAGTCGGAGAGCTGCTGGATGCCTGGGTAGTGGTCGTCGATGGGCTCATCGAAACCTTGGGCACCGGCAGGGCGCCGGCGGCCGACGAGCGCCTCGACGCCGCCGGCGGCTGCGTGCTGCCGGGCTTCGTCGACAGCCACAGCCATCTCGTGTTCGGTGGCGATCGATCCGACGAGTTCGCGGCGCGCATGGCCGGTCGGCCGTACGAGGCAGGTGGTATCCGCACGACGGTCGCGGCAACTCGCGCAGCCGACGACCATCAGTTGCTCGATCGGGCCACGGACCTTCGAGCAGAGGCGCGGCGCTCGGGCACGACGACGATGGAGATCAAGTCGGGCTACGGCCTCACCGTTGCCGACGAGGCACGGACGTTGCGAATCGCCGGTCGGCTGACCGACGAGACCACGTTCCTCGGTGCACACGTCGTGCCACCGGAGTTCGACGGTCGCGTCGACGAGTACGTCGAGCTGGTCTGCGGCGAGATGCTGACGGCCAGTGCGCCGCACTCGCGTTGGATCGATGCGTTCTGCGAACGGGGAGCATTCGATGTCGATCAGTCGCGGGCTGTCCTGCTGGCCGGTCGCTCCAACGGGCTTGGTTTGCGGCTGCACGCCAACCAGCTCGGCCATGGGCCAGGCGTGCAACTCGCCGTCGAGGTCGGATGCGCGTCAGCCGATCACTGCACGTACCTGTCGGACGACGACATCGTCGCCCTCGCAGGCAGCGAAACCGTCGCCACCTTCCTGCCGGCCACCGACTTCTCCACCAGGCAGCCGTACCCCGACGCTCGCCGCCTTCTCGACGCCGGCGCCACCGCTGCGCTGGCTACGAACTGCAATCCCGGCTCGAGCTACACGACGTCGATGCCGTTCTGCATCGCCCTTGCGGTGCGCGAGATGAACATGACCATCGACGAGGCGATCTGGGCTGCGACGGCCGGCGGTGCGGCTGCACTTCGTCGAGCCGATATCGGCAGGGTGTGCTCCGGCGGGCGCGCCGACCTCGTCGTCCTCCACACGGCCAACCCGATCGACTTCGTCTACAGGCCGGGTGTGCCCCTCGTGGCCGCGACGATCATCGGTGGCTCGATCGTCTGAGCGGGTCGTAGCTCTCGCGTTCTGCGCAACGTTGCAACCAAACGCGCCTTGGTCCCGACAGTCCTTCCGATGCAACGAATGGATGTCGGGGTGACCCCGATTCCGATGTCTGTGGCGCCCTGACTACTGCGCGGGGGAATCGACCTGCGACCCGCTAACATGCCGGTCTACCTCATCGCCAGCGACAGGGGCCCGGACCTCGTCCTGCTGCTGCCAACGGTGAGCAGCGATTTGGAGGTAGGCGCATGGGCGTTCGTTCGCCATTGTTGAAGTCGTATGGCGATGATTTTTCCTGGTCGCTCTTGGATGCTGCGCCCGACGCGACGATGGTTGTGGCGGGCACCGGCGAGATCGTGTTC
>DATAJN010000608.1:0-5521 GCA_036262105.1 Ilumatobacteraceae bacterium | reverse complement strand
GGCACGCTTCTCGCTACTGTTCGGCCTCCCGAACCCCGGCTTCGGAAGGCACAGTCAGCACACCTCAGGACCCGCGGCCGGCGCCACCATGGCCGCCCTCGAGCAGTCCCTGCGCGGCGTGATCGACCAAGGGCAACTCGCGCACCCGCTCGTCCGTCACGTTGGCCGACGGTGGGCGACCGAGGCTGGCACCGCGCAAGCAGCCGATGGCGCTCGGATACCCGCCGATGCCTACCAGGCGCTGCTCCACTTCCTTGCCGCGGTCCACGGCTTCGCGTGCCTCGAGACCTTCGACCACCTCAACTGGATCAGCGTTCAGGCACGGGACGAGCTCTTCGATGCACAGATCGAGTTGCTGGAACTCGCCATGGGCGCCGAACCACCGCAGTTCGACGCCCAATGATGGACCACGCTGAGCGTGTGCACTGCCCGGTACTGCGTCGCGAGTGGACCCGCCCACTCCACTAAGGACCGCGTGCATAAGTCGCGGCTCAGAAATACCGGGCTACGTTGCTAGCCGGCGCTGTACATATCGGCACCAAATCATCGTGGTCGGTGGACTCCGGAACAAGGTAGCCAGCTGGTGGGTCCGCGACCGCGCCGACCGGGCCACTCCCTTCCCTCAGTCTTCCCAATCACGGGGAGCATTGGCCGGCCCCGAGGGGCAACGGTTCCGGAGTCCATCGCTTACGTACCGCCTGCATGTCCTGCTCAATCGCTGTTTCACTGTGCTCCCGGGAGGATTCGAACCTCCGACCTGCGATTTAGGAAACCGATGCTCTATCCCCTGAGCTACGGGAGCGAAGCCGCACTCACACCTGCCTGCGGCTGCGCCACAGGATACCGAGTCACCTCGGCGCGAGCCGCAGACCTTCACTGGACCTCCCATGGCCATGGCGGCCCGATTGTCGGGGCGCAGATCGCGCCCGGCTTCAGATCTCGACGCGTGAACCCACTTCGAACACACGCTCGTAGGGAAGGCTGAAGAAGCGGCTGGCGCTGTCTGCACCGCGGTTCAACCACACGAACAGATGCTCGGCGACCGGATTCATACCTGGTGCCTTTCCGGCGATGATGGATTCGTGTCCGATGAAGTAGGTGACGTCATCGGGGTCGAACACGAGGCCTCGGTGCTCGATCAGGGCGAGTGCCGCCGGCACGTCGGGTGCCTCCATGAAGCCGAACTCGAGCTGAACCTGGAACACACCTGGCTCCACACGGGTGACGATGGCACGTTCGTTCGTCGGTACGCGCGGCGTGTCCGCTGTCTCGACGGACACGATCAGTGTTGTCTTGTGCAGCACCTTGTTGTGCCGCAGGTTGTTCACCAACGCCGGCGGGGCCTTGCCGAGATCCTTGAACATGAAGACCGCTGTGCCCGGCACGCGCTCAGGTCTCGACTCATCGAGCACTTCCTGGAGCGGTCGCTCCCCTCGCTGGATGCGCTTGGCCACCAGCGCTCGACCGGTGCGCCACGTCTGCATCTGAACCATCAAGATCGCACCGACGGTGAGCGCGAACCAGCCACCATGCGGGATCTTCACGATGTTGGCGCCCAAGAAGCCCAACTCGATCGTGAACAGCGGCACGCACACCAGGAACGCCCTTGCCCGCCGCCACTCCCACCGGTCGGTGAGGACGCGGAAGAAGATCAGGGTGGTGATGGCCATGGTCATCGTGACGGCGATGCCGTACGCGGCCGCAAGGTTGCTGGACGAGCGGAAGCCGAGCACCAACCCGACACACGCGACCATCAACAGCCAGTTGACCAGCGGTACGTAGATCTGTCCCTCCTGCGATTGCGAGGTGTGAAGGATCTTGATGCGCGGCAAGTAGTCCAGCTTCACCGCCTGAGCGGTGAGTGAGAACACGCCGGAGATGAGCGCCTGGGATGCGATGACCGTGGCGAACGTGGCGAGGATCACCACCGGCAGCAGCAGCGGCTCGGGGACCATCCGGAAGAACACGCTGTGAACGTCCTCGGGGTGGCCGATCAGGAACGCCCCCTGGCCCCAGTAGTTCAGCAGGAGCGACGGCAGGACCATCCCGTACCACCCGAGCACGATCGGTCGCCGGCCGAAGTGGCCCATGTCGGCGTAGAGCGCTTCACCACCCGTGACGACCAGGAAGATCGAACCGAGCGACAAGAAGGCCTTCATGCTCTCGTGGCCGAAGAAGTGGACCGCGTAGTAGGGGTTGACCGACTTGATGATCCCCGGCGAATCGGAGATGTGCCACAGGCCGAGCACCGCGATGGTGGCGAACCAGATCATCATCACCGGACCGAACACTCTCCCAACCGCGCCGGTCCCTCGCCGCTGTACCCCGAACAGACCGATGAGGATGACGATCGCTATCGGGATCACCCAGCGCTCGAACGACGTGGACACCTCCTCCAAGCCCTCGACCGCGCTGAGCACCGAGATCGCCGGGGTGATGATGCCGTCGCCGTACAGCAACGCGGTGCCGAACACACCCAACGAGACCAGGATGCCCACCTTGGCGACGGTGCGCCCCCGCTTCGGCATCACCAGCGCAGTGAGCGCCAAGATCCCGCCCTCACCCTTGTTGTCGGCGCGCATGACGAGCATCAGGTACTTGATCGAGATGATGATGACGAGCGACCAGAAGGCCAACGAACACACCCCGTAGACGTTGATCTGGTCCACCGCGAGCCGATGCGACTTCTCGGTGAACGCTTCCTTCAGTGAGTAGAGCGGACTCGTGCCGATGTCGCCGTAGACCACACCCAGTGCTCCGAGCGCGAGCGCCGTCGCCCCAGCCTTGCTGTGCTCCGCGTGTTCGCGCGGCGCGCGCTCCTTCGCGAGCGCGGCCGCGTTGGCGGCCGCAACGATCCGCTCCGGCGTGACGGTCTTGTCTGCTGTCTTGTCGGAGGCCATGTCGCGATGCTCTACGTCGATCGCTTCTGGTCTGCGTCGGCCAGCGCCGCCGCCAGCTGCTCCCCGAACTGGAGCAGCATCGTGCGCGCAGCCGTGATGGCTCCCAGGCCCGCCTGCGGCCGCAGGAGCAAGGCCCCCAGGCCGTCGGGGAGCAGCAGCGCGGCGCCGGTCTCCGGAATGACCACCTCGTCGGCATCCGAGTCGGTGCCCGACGGCACGCGGTGGCTGATGACCGGCACTTCGCTCGGCGCCGCCGCGAGCAGCGACACGTCGATGGAACCCGCTTGGACACAGACTGACTGCACCGCCGTGAGCCACACGGCCGGCAGTGCGCCGCCGTGCGACAACAGCTCCCGCAGCTCGCGGGCCGCGGCGAGGGACTCGTCGGTTCGATGGACCGCGACCTTGGCGCGGTATCTCATCGTCGTGGCAATGCTGACCGATGAGCCCAGCAACACCAGCAGGACGACCGTGACGATCTCATCCCCTTCCGTCATTCGAAGCGAATGGACGGGTGTGGTGTGGAAGTAGTTCAAAGCGAGCGCGGCGATCGCCGAGGTCACGAACCCGGCGATCGGGTTGACGAGCGCTGCAGCGACGCACACGAAGGCGAGGGCCAGCGCCGCGTTGGCAATGCTCATGTCGCTGCGCACCGTGGCCGTGGCCCATGCCACCGCAATTGCCAGCACCGGCCCGAGAACAGTCGCGGCGCGGTCAGCCGCCTGTTGAGTCGTTGTCTTCACGTCAATGATGTCTACACCCCCGGCCGTCGAGCGACGGCCGCGCGCCGACGACTCGATAGATAATCTCAGGGGCCGAGGCGAGATCGGAGGCACGATGCGCCGCACCGGCACGTGGTTGTTCGTCCTGGCATTCGGCATCATCGGCGCCGCCTGTGGTGGCGGCGCCGAGCCGGAAGGGGATCCGCTGCCGGCCGACGCCACCACAATCCTCGACGCGTCGTCAACGGCGATGTCGAAAGTGACAAGCGTTCGCTTCGACCTGAGGCGATCGGGCGCCGACGTGTACATCGACCAGTTCGAGTCGCTCGCACTCGACAAGATCAAAGGCCGGTTCTCGGCGCCTAGCAGCGCGGACGCAGTGCTCAGCGTCACCGTCGACGGATCGCTCAAGACAGAGCTCGGCGCGGTGGCGCTCGGCGGACAGGTATGGCTGTCCAATCCAGTCACCGGGAAGTTCGAGGTGCTCGACACCGGCTACGACATCGACCCGGCGACCTTCTTCGATCCGCAGCACGGGTGGGGACCGCTCATGCATAAGTTGACCGACGTCGTTCTGGTCGGCGTCGAGGATCGCGGCGGGAAGCGCTATCACGTGCGCGGGGTGGGGCCCGCGGCACAGATGGAGATCATCACGGCAGGACTCGTGGTCGATCAGGACGTCACGATCGACTTCTGGCTCAAGCGCGACACTGCGTTGGTTACTGCTGCCGAGTTCTCAACAGTGTTCGAGGGCAAAACCACCGACTGGGTGATCGAGCTCCGTGACTACGGAGACGACTTCGAGATCAAGGCGCCCGACCTCGATGGGTGATGGCGCTGATCCGCTGTCAGTTGGGCGTCGCCCGGCCTCGTCACGCGCCGTTCTGGCAGCCGTCGGCTTCTCCGTGTTCGTTGCTGCCGACGACCTCACCGTTGTTGCCACGATGCTGCGACCGATCATGGGCGACCTCGGGCTCGCAGTACCCGACGGCCTCGATGACGCCGCCTGGATCGTCAACGCCTACCTCATCGCGTTCGTCGCCGTCATGCCGATCGCCGGCCGCATCAGCGACATCATCGGTCGGCGGCGCACGTTCGTCGCGGCCTACTCGCTGTTCATCATTGGGACGATCATCATCCCGACCTCGTCGTCGCTCGGCCCGTTCCTGTTCGGCCGCGTGCTCACCGCCATCGGAGGCGGTGCGATGGTGCCCGTGGCGCTGGCGGTGGTCGGAGACGTGTATTCGGAAGGCACCCGGGCTCGGGCACTCGGCGTTCTCGGCGCGATCGAGACGCTCGGCTGGGTGTGGGGTCCGCTGTACGGCGCGATGCTCGTTCGATTCCTCTCGTGGCAGTGGCAGTTCTGGCTCAACATCCCGCTCGCTCTGGTAGGCGTGGCCGTCACATGGCGGGTGCTCGAGGGTCACGACCATCCACAGCGCTCGAGCCGGATCGACTGGATAGGTGGCCTGCTCGTCACGGTCTTCCTGGTGTCGCTGAACCTGGCGCTGCTCGGCAACGCGGAGATCCAGAGCGTCACCGGGCTCGACGAGCTCACGGGCGGATCAGGACCAGATCTTCGATGGCTGTATGCGGTCGCAGTCGTCGCAGCTGTCGCGTTCATGTGGCACCAGCGTCGGGCCAGCGACCCCTTGATCGACCCGCGCCTGTTCGGCGGCCGAAACGTCCGGCTGGCCTTGTTCGCCAACTTCGTCGTCGGCGCGGCGTTGGTGATCGCGATGGTCGACGTACCGATCTTCGTCAACGCGATGGAGTTCGATCTCGAACGAGCGGCGCTCGTCTCTGGCTGGGTCCTCTCGGTGTTGACGGCGTCGATGGCCATGGCGGCATACCTGGGTGGGCGCGTTACCCAACGAACGTGGTACGGCCCACCAGTTG
>DATAJN010000607.1:0-7924 GCA_036262105.1 Ilumatobacteraceae bacterium | reverse complement strand
GCGCCGATGAACGAGACGACGAACATGAACCGGACCGTCTCCACCTTCGCCCTCACGCCCTTCGACACCAGCAGGTAGCCCACCCAGAAGACCAGTGCCAGCACGGCCCACACGTACCCGGCCTTCGTGCTGTTGATGCCAGAGCCCGACGATGGAGCGACCAACACAGCAACGACGACGCCGATCACCGACCCAGCGGCGCAGAACGATTTGAGGAACGTCAACCGCTCGCCGAACAGCAGCACGGAGACCGGCAGTGCCACCACAGGGGCGAGCGCGGCGACAATCAGCGCCGTCGCGATCGTGACGGTCTCGAGACTGATGAAGAACGCGCAGATGTTCAGGCCGAAGAGCACACCGGCCAAGGCGGCGCGCTTGAAATCCTTCGCGCTCGGCCAACGCTTGGTCACCGCGACGATCACCAACATCACCAACGACGCGATCCACAACCGCCAGAACGACAGCACGACGCCGGACGCGTGCGTTGACTTGCCGAGCACGCTGCCGAACGACCAGAACGTGGCCGCGGCCAGCACAGCAGGTACACCGCCTCGACGACTGGGCGCTGCGATCGTTTGCACAGCAGCTCTGGAAGCAGGTGTCGTAGTTACGTGGGCACGCTAGCCCTCTGCCGATCCACGGGGTCTACATTTGGACGCATGACAACTGTGAATTCCGACCTCGCCAGAGGGTGGTTGCACGAGTCGGAATGCCGCCTCGACGACATGATCGCGATCGTCGAGCAGCCGACCGAGCTGTCCGAATATCCGCATGCCGCCTCGATCGACAAGAACACGGTCGTCTACGACTGCGACCACCTCCGCTCGGTCATCTCCGACCACGATGCACGTCTCGCTGTGCAGGCCGAGTTGGCCCACGCCTTCCTCGAAGGCTCGGGCATCGTCGTCTTCCAACGGGCGTTCGCCCACACCACCGTCATCGACCAGGCCACGACGGTGTTCCAGGCGATGATCGCCGAGCAACGGGCCAGCGGAATGGCCGCAGGCGACCACTACGCCAAGCCCGGCCACAACGACCGGGTGTGGAACGCCCTCGAGAAGTTGGCCGCCCTGGATCCCGACGTCTTCGTCGAGTACTACAGCAACGACATCATCGCGCTCGCCTCGGCCGCGTGGCTCGGGCCGGGTTACACGCTCACGTCACAGGTCAACGTGGTCAATCCCGGCGGCCTCGCCCAGTCGCCGCACCGCGACTACCACCTCGGCTTCATGACCGTCGAACGGGCCGAGGAGTACCCGGCGCACGTCCACCTCCTGTCTGCGGCCCTCACCTTGCAGGGCGCCATTGCCCACTGCGACATGCCCATCGAGAGCGGCCCGACGATGTACCTACCGGGTTCGCAGAAGTACCTCTTCGGCTACCTCGCCTGGCGGCGACCGGAGTTCAAGGAGTACTTCGCCGAGCATCGCATGCAGCTGGCTCTGAAGAAGGGTGATGCTGTGTTCTTCAATCCGGCAGTGTTCCACGCCGCGGGCACCAACCAGACCACCGACGTGTACCGCATGGCCAACCTCCTGCAGATCAACTCACCGCTCGGCAAGACCTTGGAGAGCATCGACCACGAGCGGATGTGCAACGTCGTGTTCCCGTCGTTGCTCGCGATGAAGGCGGCAGGCGCGTCGGCGCAGGAGATCGAGAACTCCATCACTGCAACAGCCGACGGCTACGCCTTCCCGATCAACCTCGATCGCGACCAACCCATCGGTGGCCTCACGCCCGACTGTCAGGCCGACGTGCTGCGCCGCGCCCTCGGCGAGGGGTGGAGTGCCGAGGCACTGCGTACCGAGTTGCGTGCCTACGCCTACCGGCGGATGTCGGTCGGCGATCTGCCGGCATGAAGAAGCAGTCGGCACTTCGACAACTCGACCTCGTCGACAAGGCGTCGATCCCGCTGTTCGTGGTGACGATGCTGGCCGAGTACGCCGCGTTGCGCAAGGTGCCGAAGCGCACCTTCGGCGACCTGCGCGACGCCGACGAGCAGACGCTGTCGGGCACACAGCTACCACCCGATCCGCTGGTTCCGGTCGGCTATGAACGCAAGGACACCGTCGCCAGCCTGTCGATGTTGGCCGGCAACATCGCCTTCGGTTTCGCCACGATGGCGGCGTTCAGCCGCTTCGACCGCTTCTTGTTCCGCCATCGGATCTCCAACATCGGCCGGCGCCGCGGCTCGATCGCCGCAGCGATGCTGCTGTGGGACTTCCTCTACTACTGGGATCACCGTTGGATGCACGAAGTGCGCTTGCTGTGGGCCAACCACGTCACCCACCACTCCAGTGAGCGCTACAACCTGTCGACCGCCTTGCGTCAACCGTGGTCGGGGTTCCTGACGTTCTGGGTCTTCGCACCGATGCCGCTGCTCGGCTTCCCCACCGCCAAGACGGCCAAGGCCGGTCAGCTCAACCTGCTGTACCAGTACTGGATCCACACCGAGACGATCGACCGACTCCCCGACCCGGTCGAGAAGGTGTTCAACACGCCATCGCATCACCGCGGTCACCATGGCGCCAACCAGCAATATCTCGACAAGAACTACGGCGGGATCCTGATCCTGTGGGACAGGCTGTTCGGTACCTTCGAGCCCGAGGTGCGGCGGGTGAAGTACGGGCTGACCAAGAACATTCACACCTACAACCCGCTGCGCATCGCCTATCACGAGATGGCCGACATCGCCCGCGATGTTCGTCACGCGTCTGGGTTGCGCGCCAAGTTGGGCCACGTGTTCGGCCGCCCCGGCTGGACACCGGTTGTCACGAGCGACTGATCAGCCGAAACTTCTCCTCATCGAGGTCGTTGTCGGTCCATCGGCCGCTCACGACCAGCCCTGCCGCCAGCGCGCCGATCGCGTCGGCACTCTTCGCCGCATAGCCGTTGCCACCGATTGCCACCACGCACCCAGGATCAACGATCTCCACGTACGGCAACTTCGTCGGCGTGTCGGGGATCAGGCAGGGCTTGGTGAGCCAGGCATCGGCCTGCAGACCGGGGATCAGGCCGAGCAGCAAGTCCCTCAACCAGTCGACGTCGGCTTCGTGTTGGTGGCCACGCATCCAAGAGCGCCGTTCCGGTGGCGACAGCACCTGCTCTTCATGATGCGTCGCCCCCAGCTTCATGTACACGAACCCGTCGGGGTACTCCGTCGGCGGCACCGTGTAGAGATGGTCGTGGTCGGGGTCGTCGACGATGATCGACGGCAGGCCGGCCAGCCGTTCCTGCTCGACGACGGGGATCCGGGCCAGTACCACCGTCTCGGCGACCACGTCGAGCACCGGGCGACGGCGCAGGCCATCCAACTCGTCGGCGTGCGGACCGGTAGCGATCAGCACCTGCTCAGCCACGATCGAGGATCCTTCCGAGGTGTGCACCGACCATCCCCCTGCCGAACCAGCTTCGATGGTGGAGGCTTGCTCGCTCACGAGTCGGGCACCGTGC
Source organism: Ilumatobacteraceae bacterium (assembly GCA_036262105.1). GTDB lineage: Bacteria > Actinomycetota > Acidimicrobiia > Acidimicrobiales > Ilumatobacteraceae > JAENVT01. The sequence goes on along the minus strand of DATAJN010000607.1, from coordinate 4,471 downwards.
TGCGTGGCCACGGCCAACTGGGCCGCGAGCATTCGCCGCGGATCGATGAAGCCGCCGGGGGCGCCCTCGCGGAGCACGGTCGCCGTGCCGGGGAGATCGACTCGGTCGTCACCGAACGGTTGCCCAGGCGCGTAGCTCTGGAACGGCACACCGAGGGCATCGGCGACCGCGACGGTCGATGCCAGACGTGTCCCATCGACCTCGGCGATCACCACCCCGACGGGATGGTGGAAAGAGATCCCTGACGCCGCCTCGATACCGGAGTAGGCGTCGATCGACCGGCCGGCCAGCACCGCCCATTCACGCTGCTTGTCGAGCCGGCGGGTGATGCGGCCGGAGTCGTAGTGGCTGGCGAACACGCCGCCGTGCCTGCTCCAGTCGACCGGCTCCGCGGGCCCGATGCCTACACAGCGCACACCGGCCTCGCAGAGATGGCGCAATGCAGCGGCTCCGACGAGGCCCAGCCCCAACACTGCGACCTCGTAACGCCCGCCATCGTCCGGTGTTGCCACGGTCACACCCTAGGGCGCAACCTTTCCGATGTTGAGCCACCGCGTCGGCCTTCTTTACTGGTACAAAGATGGGGTGAACGCGGGCACAATGAACACCGACAGGTTTCGGTGGGATCGGCTGACGTACGCATCCGCGCTCGGTTACGCCCTCCTCGTCTGCGGGTTGAGTGTCGGCGTCGTGCTCGGTGAACTCCGTCATCAATTCCACCTCTCCGGTGTGATCGCCGCGCTCCATGGCTCCACCTTCGGGTTTGCCTCCATCTCCGCGGGCCTCTTCGGCGTGCGGGTTGTCGACCGCCTCGGCCGTCGCACCTCGTTGGCCATGGCGGCTGCGGCGCTGGCGACGGGCATCATGATGTTCTGCCTGGGCCCGGCTTGGCCGATCACCCTCGCCGGCACGGCGCTGGCGGGTCTCGGTGGCGCCCTCCTCGTGATGGTGATGCCCGGCCTGATCAGCGATCACCACGGAGACCACCGCGCCGCAGCTTTCGCCGCCGTCAACGGAGCGCCAGGTCTCGCAGGGGTCACGTTCAGCCTCGTGGTCGGGGCTGCGCTGGCGCTGCACTGGTCATGGCGCCCGCCGTACCTGATCGTCACCGCCGTGATCGCTGTTGCGCTCGTGAAGGTGGCCTGGCCGGTGTCGATACCTGAGTCGCCCCGCCAGGTCGATTTCACCCTCGCCTGGTTACGCGACCGCGACGTGTTCGTGCCGTGGCTGCACATCGTCAATGCCGTCTTCACCGAGTTTGCGGTCGGCGTGTGGGCGGCCACCTACCTGAAAGAGGTCGGTCACGCCTCCGGCGGCCAGGCCGCCGCGCTCGCCGGAGTGTTCGGCGTGACGATGTTCCTGTCCCGCCACTTCCTGCCGACCACCATGCGGTTCTTCGGGGAGAACACGGTCACCGTCAGCTTTGCTGTGCTCACGGTCGGAGCCTTGGTGATGTGCTTCGCTCCTGGACTGCTGCCGCGTGTCGGAGGGCTGATTCTCGTCGGCCTCGGCGGCGCGCCGCTGTATCCGCTGACCGTCGACCGGCTGTACGCATCGGCCGAGCACAAGATCGATTCCATCTCGTTGGGTGCGATCTGCATCCTCGCTTCGGGAACTGCGGTCACGCTCGGTCCGCTGACGCTCGGTGTGCTCGCCGACTCCGTGGGTTTGCGTCTTGCCTTGCTGATCGTGCCGGCCGTCGGCGTGATAGGCGCTATCACACAACGGCCCGCTCGCGCGCTGCGTCCGGCGCACACGATTGCTCCAGCTCTGGACTGAGTGCCGCGGCGAATACAGTCGGTGGAATGGGTTCCACCATTTCGCTCACTTCCTCGGACGGCTTCCAGTTGTCTGCCTACCGCGCCGAACCCGAAGGCGCGGTGCACGGCGGGGTCGTGGTCGTACAAGAGATCTTCGGGGTCAACAGCCACATTCGATCCGTGGCCGATCGGTATGCGGCGGCCGGTTACCTGGCCATCGCGCCGGCGATCTTCGACCGCGACCGACCCGGCATCGAGCTCGGCTACAACGAAGAAGACATTGCCATCGGTCGCGACATCGCCCGCGGCAAGCTCGACTTCCAGAAGGTGCTCGCCGATGTCGACGCCGCCGGCAAGGCTGCGGCGGAGGCAGGCAAGGTCGGTGTGGTCGGCTACTGCTACGGCGGGCTCGTAACCGCAGCCGCGGCCATCAATCTGTCCGACACGTTCACTGCGGCATCGTCGTACTACGGCGGCGGCACGGTCGAGTTGATCGACCGCACACCCGCAATTCCGATGATCATGCACTACGGCGAGCGTGACCACGCCATCCCACTCGACGACGTCGCCAAGATCGCCGCGGCGTGGCCGAAGGTCACCGTCAACATCTACGACGCCGAGCATGGCTTCAACTGCGACCACCGCGCCTCGTTCAGTGCCGTTCCAGCAGCGATCGCCCAGGCCCGCACCTACCGCTTCTTCGACGACCACCTCAGCTCGTAGTGGCTCAGAGCTGACGCTGCCTCGGCACCTCGACCTGGCCTGTGGAGTCTTTCGAGGTACCCAGGTAGCCGTGAAGAACTCCGCGGGACGTGTCGCGCAGGCGCCACGACGTGCCCGACAGCAGAGCGCTACTGATGATGAGGGCGACCATCGCCGATGCGCAGCAGGTGTAGGCGACCGTTCGGCCGAGGTGCTGATAGATCTGGCCAATGACGGTCGCCGTGATCCCGGCGACGAGGGTCTCGGCACCGCCCAGCAAGCCCTGCGCACTGGCTTGGCGTTCGACCGGCACGACCAAACCCACCGCGACACCGCTACTGCTCACCGTCAGACCGTCGTTGATCGCGTGGACGACCGAGATGGCCAGCATCACCTCGCCGGTTGGCGCGTGGCCATACGCAACCATCGCCGCGGCACCGACCGTGAGACCGAGGGTGCCGTAGCGGAAAGGCCCGATCGATTGCGCCAACCGTCCGCCGATGGAACCGAACAGCACCACGGGGATGGCAAAGAGGGTGATGCCGAGGTTGGAGATCAAGTCGGATGCGTGCAGATCGTCGAGCACCAGCGCCCACAGTGCATCGAATGCTCCGATCATCATGAACACTGCCGAGCCCATCGCCAGAGCGGCGAGGTATGGACGGATGCGCAGCAGATCGAACGCGAACCTGGGCGGCACCTCCCCGTCGGTCCCCAAGTCGGCGACTCGCGTTCGCAAGATGAGCGGGAAGAAGGCGACCATCAACACGGCGATCAACAGGAATGGCGCGGCGATGCCGAAGGGACCGACCAGAACCGCAGAGACTGCTGGACCGGAAGCGAAACCGGCAACGTCGGCGGCGAGCAGCCTCCCGAGGTTCTGTCCCAACCGATCGGGTTCGGCGACGATCACGATTCGTCGCGCCGCCGGATAGGCCAACCCGACACCTACTCCCATCACGAACCTGGCGGTCAACAGCACGGCGACGTTGGTGCCGAAGGCCATGCCGAGGAGACCCGCGATGTTGGCCACCATCCCGACCAGGATCAACACGCGGGCGTGGCCGCGATCGGCGAGAGGAGCGATCGTCACCTGGGCGAGGAACGACGACAGGAACCCCATTGCCACAATCAGGCCGAGCGCGCCCTCGCCGATGCCGTACTGGTCGCGGAACTCGTCGAGGACGGTGAACATCACGCCGTAGCCGGACGCGAACAACGCCGTCAGCGCGCCAAAGACGACGACCACCGAGCGAGTGCGCATCCGGCCAGTATTGCCCGGCGGCGGCCAGGGTTGACGAATGTCCGACTATTCTCTACTGTTCGATAAATGTCGGACATTCAGCAAGCCGCTCCCGTCTTCGACCTCGGCTACGACCTCGACGAGACGATCAGCGCCGACACCCCCGCACGTCTCAAGGCGGTCGGCCATCGGCTCAGGGCCCTCATCCTCGATCTCGTGCTCGAGCGGGCCATGACCGTCAGCGAGCTGGCCGAACGTGTCGGCAAGCCGCGCGGCACCGTCGCCCACCACGTGGATGTACTCGTCAACGCGGGACTGTTGAAGGTCACGGCCAAGCGCAAGGTGAGAGCCATCGAGGAACGCTTCTATGGCCGCACCGCCTACACCATCATGTTCCCGCCGTCGACGAGGGATGGCGATCTCCCGTTCGTCAACGACGCGCGCGCCGAAGCCGACATGTCGGATGCCGCCACCATGACCGAGGACGGCCGACCGGTCGGCGGGTTCACCCTGCGCCACGCGCGGATCCCCGCCGAGCTCGCCAACGAGTTCACCGATCGGGTGATGGCACTGGCCGCCGAGTTCGCCCGGCTGCCTCGCGGGGGAACCCGGGAATACGCATTCCTGGCCGGCGTCTTCGCCACCAACCGCCCGGTCGCCCCGAAGGATGCCCGATGACCAAGCGCCGCCTCGGAGCCAGCTACCACAAGCTGTTCATCTCCACCGTCATCTCCAACGTCGGCGACGGCATGTCGACGATCGCCTA
>DATAJN010000606.1:0-4390 GCA_036262105.1 Ilumatobacteraceae bacterium | reverse complement strand
TGAAAGGCGAGATCATCGGCATCGGCATCATCGCTGTCGATGTCACGGCGCGAACCCGCGCCGACGAGGCCATGAGGTTCCAGTCCGACCTGCTCGCGGCTGCGGGCCAGGCGATCGTTGCCGTGGACATGGACCGGATCGTGATCTACTGGAACAGAGCAGCTGAGGAGATGTACGGCTGGTCGACCGCCGAGGCTGTCGGCCGTCCCTCCGTCGAAGTAATCCGCCGAATAGAGGCACCGGACCGAGCAGCAACGATGCGCGACGTCATGAGGCGCCATCAGAAATGGTCGGGCGACTACGAGGTGACGCTTCCCGACAACAGCCACATCACGGTCTTCGTCACGAACATGCCAGTGTACGACGACGACGGTGAACTGGTCGCTGTGATCGGCTCGTCCATCGACATCACCGAGCGCAAGGCGGCCGAGGCGACCGGTCGGCGGCTCTCAGCCATCGTCGAAGGTTCCGGGGACGCAATCTTCAGTACGACCAACGAGGGCATTGTGACCGGTTGGAACCCCGCTGCGGAGGCCCTCTTTGGCTTTACAACAGACGAGATGATTGGTCAGCCGATCGAACTCATCGCACCGCCGGGTAGAAAGATCGAGCAATCGGGGATGCGCGAGCGCCTGTTCGCGGGCGGTGGCCACGAGCATCTTGAAACCACACGTCGCCGAAAGGACGGCACCTTGGTCGACGTGTTGGTCACGGCCTCATCGACGAAGGACGAGTCGGGCAAGATGGTGGGTCTGTCGGTGATCTCACGGGACGTCACGGAACGAATCACGGCAAGGCGGGTCCTTCAGGCCAGCTTGCGGCGGCTCGCCGAGGCGCAGCGGATTGCGCAATTGGGCAGCTTCGAACTGGACGTCGCGACCGGCGTTCTGACCTGGTCCGAGGAGTACGGCCGGATCCTGGGGCTCGATCCGTCGTTGAAACCCAGTCGCGGGGTACTCACTTCGATGGTTCACCCCGACGATGCCGTCGTCGTGGCCGAAGCTTGGGCCGCCGCCATCGAACGAGGTCATCCCATTGATCACGTGTTTCGGATCATTCACCCGGATTCACAGGTGCGTTTCCTGCACGCTCGAGCCGTGTCGGAGGTCGCCGTCGACGGATCGGTCATCAAGGTGGCCGGCACATTGATGGACAACACCGAGCAGGTGAATGCCGACAGAGTGAGGCGAGAGGCCGAACTCCGATTCGAGATCGGGTTCGAACAGTCGGCGATCGGCGCCGCCATCTCCGACCTCGACGGCATTTCCTTGCGCGTCAATTCGGCCATGTGCCTGTTCTTCGAGCGATCCAAGGAGATGCTGATCGGCCGGCCCTGGACCGACAACACCCACCCGGACGAGGTCCCCCTTGGCCAAGCCGTGCTCAGCCGCCTGTCCGCCGGTCACGACACGTACGAGGACGAGCGACGCTTTCTACGACCTGATGGCACAGTCGTGTGGGCTTTGACCCACGCCACGCTCGTACGCGACGAGGTGGGCGAGCCGCAGTACTTCTTCGTCCAGCTTCAGGACATCACCGGCCGCAAGTTGATTGAGCAGGAGCTGGCCCATCAGGCGTTGCACGACTCACTGACCGGTCTCCCCAACCGAGCGCTCCTCACTGACCGCTTGGTCCAAGGTCTCGCTCGGGCCACACGACGAGGGTCGCAGATCGCTGTGATGTTCCTCGACATCGATCAGTTCAAGATGGTCAACGACTCGTTGGGCCACAATGCCGGTGACGAGCTCCTCCAGCACGTCGCCCGGCGGATCGCCGCAGCGATCCGCCCAGGCGACACCGTGGCACGGTTCGGCGGAGACGAGTTCGTCATCGTGTGCGACGACGTCTCGACTGTCGAGGCAGTGCAGGTCGCAGAACGAGTTCTCGGAGAACTGAGCAAGCGCTGGCACATCGGAACTCAGGAGATGCACATCACGGCGAGCCTCGGCATCGCGATCGCCGACAAACACGCCACGCCGGAGAGCTTGCTCCGCGACTCGGACGCCGCCATGTACCGGGCCAAGGAACGCGGTCGGGGCAGGATCGAGATGTTCGACGAGGCGTTGAGGTTCAAGGCCAAGCGACGGTTGGCGACCGCATCGGCGTTACACGTCGCGCTCGAGCGCGAAGAGTTCGTGGTGCAGTACCAGCCGGTCGTGGATCTGGTGACGGGAGCGATGGTGAGCGCCGAGGCATTGGTGCGCTGGAACCACCCGGACCACGGCCTGATCCTTCCGGCCGACTTCATCTCACTCGCTGAGGAAACCGGCCTGATCGTCCCCATTGGCGCACGGGTGCTCGAGCAGGCGTGTCAGGACCTGAGGGCGTGGCAAGGAATGGGGATGTCGCTGGGGGTGGACGCGAGTTTCTCGATTGCAGTGAATCTTTCGGTTCGACAGATGCTGGCGCCCGACATCGCCGGTTTGATCGGTGATGTCCTTCAGCGCACTGGGGTGCGTGCCCGTGACCTCTGCCTCGAACTGACCGAGAGTGTGTTCATGGAAGATGTCGACTACTTCGAACGAACACTCGCCGGGCTCAAAGCCATTGGAGTCGACCTGTCGATCGACGACTTCGGCACGGGCTACTCGTCGCTCGGTTATCTGAAGCTGTTCCCGGTCGACGGCGTGAAGGTCGACCGGGTCTTCGTCGACGGGCTCGGGACCGATCAACACGACACGGCACTGGTGGCCGCCATCGTCGCGATGGCCAGTGCCCTCAGTCTGCAGGTCACGGCGGAGGGCGTAGAGACTCGCGACCAGTTGTTGGTTCTGAAGAGCCTTGGAGTCCAGCGGGCACAGGGCTTCTACTTCGCCCGGCCGATGGCTGCGGAAGCAATCTCCAAACTCGTAGCCGAATCTCACCGTTGGGACGTCGACTGACTCACTCAGGGATAGGCCGAAAGTCTGATACATCACTGATAGTTGGCTGATACATGGCCTTCGGGAGCGACTCTTCGAACCGTATCACACCAGCTCAAGTGGGTCGGGATGGGGAGACTCGAACTCCCGACCCCCTGCTCCCAAAGCAGGTGCGCTACCAACTGCGCCACATCCCGGACGCTGAAATGCTACCGGTGTGCGCTGAGGTCGCTCACGGCGTTCAACAGCCGATCGACGTCGTGGGGCTCGACGTAGCGCGACACGCCGGCTCGAATCACCCCGCCGCTGTCGGCCAAACCCAACTGATCAACGACCTCGACCGCGTAGTTGTGTCCGTCCCACACGGCGATGCCCCGTGCGCCAAGAGCCTTCGAGGCATCGGCGGGATGCACGCCCTCGATGGTGAAGGCCGCCGTCGGAACCCGACTGAACAGCGTCTGCGAACCCCACACCTTGACGCCGTCGATCGATTTGAGGCCCGCGAGTAGGAGCGAGAAGACCTCGGATTCGACGGCGGCGACGCGGTCCATTCCCTCTTCGATCAAGAAACGTGCGGCCGCTTCGATGCCGGCGATGGCCTCGAAGTTCGGCATGCCGGTCTCGATCCGGCCGGGTCCGTGATCGGCTGCCGGCCTGACCTTGAACACCGGGAGAGATTCGAGCAACTCGGGTCGCATCCACAGCACCCCGCTGTGTGGGCCGTACCACTTGTAGGGCGACGTGACCAGGGCATCGCAGTCGAGCTCGGAGATGTTGATCCGCCGATGCGGGGCAAGGTGCACGGCGTCGACGTACACGTAGGCGCCGACCGCATGAGCGGCCTCGATGATCGGGGCCAGATCGGGAGTGGATCCGAGCAGGTTGGAGGCGCCGGGAACAGTGACCCACTTCGTGTGTTCGTCGATGAGGTCGATCACGTTCTCCGGAGGGAGCTGACCCGTTTCGGGATCGAACGATGCCAGGACGTGTTCTGCGCCGGCGTCGTCGGCAGCGCGTCGCCAAGGGGTGATGTTGGCGTCGTGGTCGAGACGAGTACCGACGATCCGATCACCGGGCTGCAAGGTGGCCCCGACCGCCCGCGAAATGGCGAAGGTGAGCGAGGTCATGTTCGGCCCGAAGCTGATCCCCTCGGCGTCGGCTCCGAGGAGACGGCCGACCGCGGCACGAGTTCGGTCCATCAACCGCTGGCATTCCTCGGCGGCGGCGAACGGGCCACCGTTTGAGGCGGTGTTGCCGCTGGCCATCCATGCGGCCATGGCCATGATCGCCGAGTCGACCATCTGCGTGCCTGCCGGGCCGTCGAACCGCGACCACTCCGGCCGGAGCCCGGGAAATCGGTGGAGCATCAGTCCCAAAGCCCCTGTGGAGTGTTTGCCAACAGGACGGGGTGCCCCGAAACACTCCACATGGGGAGGTGGGCGGGAAACACTCCACGCATCATCGGGATCAGGCGCGCTTGGCTGCCTTGGCGAGACGCTTGGCCGTGCGCCCGATGGGAACGATGTTGC
>DATAJN010000605.1:0-1564 GCA_036262105.1 Ilumatobacteraceae bacterium | reverse complement strand
TCCCCAGCCCGCCGGCGTTGGAGACGGCCGCAGCCAGGGTTGCTGTCGCCGTGCCGCTCATCCCCGCCTGTTGCAGCGGCAGTCGGCTGCCGACGAGCTCGGTGAACCGGTTCATGTCCGTAGTCCTAGGTGATCGGCCCGGGCGAGTTCAAGCGCGCGTCGAACCGCGCGCCGTGACTACGCTCATCTCATGGGTGATTCGAAGAACCAGGACTCCGACGATTGGCAGCCGGCGACTTCCAGCCCCGGCGAGATGTACACCCCTGAGGGGCAGATCCGTTCCGCTCGAAACTTCGCCTTGGGTCTGGTCAACAAGGATCCGCGCCGTAAGGCGTACCGCCGGCCCATGCAACGCATTGCGCTCCTCTGTTTGGCGATCGGAGCGGCTGTCGTGGCGATCGGCATCCTGGTGCAGGCGTTGTTCTGAAACATGGCGTGACAGCTCATCTCTGGATGCGATTTTGTGATGCTCTTGTATCGCTGAGAGCTATATGGAATATGGGTTAGCGGGTTGAAGCAGTGATCGAACACCTGTACGATTCAAGGTATGGAGAGTGCTGCGGAGCCGTTCGACGACATCGTGTTGTCGGCCGACGAGTTCGTCGAGGCGTGGGCCGCGCACGAACGCAACGCGGCCCGGTTGGCGTTGGCCGCGCGACGGTTGGAGGTGTGCGGCGATTGGGCCGGTGACGGGTCGGTGTCGATGGCCGCGTGGTTGCGTCACCGGTGTCGGATGAGCAACCGCGACGCTGCCGCGTTGGTGCATCGTGGCCGGTTCCTGGACAAGTTCACCGACATCGCTGAAGCAGCGTGCACGGGCGTGCTGTCGGCAGGTCAGGTCACGGCGTTGAAAGCGTCGTGTCCGCCGCCGGTGGAGCCGGTGATGCGAGTCCAACAGGCGGAGCTGGTCACCATTGTGGCGCCGTTGTCGGTTGCCGATACCGAACGCGCCGCGTTGGTGTGGCGTCAGCGTGCCGAAGCCCTCGTCGAGTTGCCTGAGCCCGTCGAGCCCGATCGGGAACTGTCCATGGCTCGCACTGCCGATGGGCTGGTCGGCAAGTTCGTGCTCGACAACGCCGGTGCGTTGCAATTCGAACAAGCGATCCGGATCGCGTCAACTTGGGATGGCAGCAACGACGCGAGATCGAATCAGCGCCGTTCGGCTGACGCATTGATCGATGTGTGCGCGTTCTTCAACGCCAACCACGACCGTGCCGGCAGTCCACGGCAACGCCCACACGTCGAGTTGATGGTCGACGGCGACATCTTGGCCACATCGCCGATTGCCTGGACCACCGATCACGCCTACATCGGCTCGTCGACCACCGACGCGTTCTTGTGTGATTGCGTCATCCACCGCGTCCTGCGCGCTGGCAATTCGGTACTGAGCTACGGGCGGGCAACCCGCACCGTGCCGCTCGATTTGTTTCGTGCCGTTGCCGCCCGAGATGGCGGTTGCCGGTTCCCCGGTTGTGACCGCAAGGTCGCTTGGTGCGATGCTCACCACATCCGCTACTGGCGCCATCTCGGTGTGACCGATCTGGAGAATCTGACACTGCTGTGC
>DATAJN010000604.1:0-3792 GCA_036262105.1 Ilumatobacteraceae bacterium | reverse complement strand
ACGTTGTGCAACACGATCGTGGGTCTCACGCGAGGAACGTCCGGTGAAGTCGTCTTCAACGGCGAACGAATCGACCAGCTAGCGCCGGAGAAGGTCGCCAAACTCGGTGTCTCGTATGTGCCGCAGGGCCGTCGACTGTTTCGTTCATTGACCGTCGACGAGCACCTGACAATGCTCGCCAAGGGCACGCGGGGCAAGCGGTGGACGAGCGAACGGGTGTATGAGTTGTTCCCGCGCCTCGCCGAGCGACGCCGCAACGGAGGGGCCGAACTGTCGGGAGGCGAACAGCAGATGCTCGCCGTCGGGCGGGCGCTGCTGCTCAATGGTTCGCTGGTGATCATGGACGAGCCGTCCGAGGGGCTTGCTCCGACGATTGTCGACACCTTGATCGATGTCGTTCACCGACTCGTTGCCGAAGGCGTCGCAGTACTCGTCGTCGAACAAAATCTCCGTGCCGCCGTACGAATGGCCCACCGGCAACTGGTGATGGTGTCCGGCCGCATCCAAGCCGAAACCTCCGCAGCCGAACTGATCGCCAACCCGGAGTTGCAACACACATATCTCGGCGTCGAAGGCGCCGGCACGCTCAACAGGGAGACGTCGTGACTGGCAACATCAATATCGCTCTGCTGGGTTCGAAATTCATGGGCCGTGCCCACTCGAACGCTTGGCTGAACGTCGGCAAGTTCTTCTCCGTTGATCCGCTCCCGACGATGCACACCGTGGTTGGTCGTAACCCGGCCGAACTGGGCGAGTTCGCCGAACGCTGGGGTTGGCAGCACCACACCACCGACTGGCGTGCTGCGGTCACTTCCGATGAGATCGGGCTCGTCGACATCGGCACACCGAACAACGTCCACGCCGAGGAGGCGATCGCCGCGCTCGAGGCCGGCAAGCACGTCGCCTGCGAGAAGCCGCTCGCCGGAACGCTCACCGATGCCCGGGCGATGGTCGCCGCTGCGGATCAGGCACCCGGCACGACGTCTGTCTGGTTCAACTACCGACGAGTGCCGGCCGTCGCTCTGGCACACCGTCTGGTCGCTGCTGGGAGGATCGGTCGGATCTACCACGTGCGTGCCAGCTACCTGCAGAGCTGGGGAGGTCCTGACACGCCGCTGCTGTGGCGATTCCAGGGTGACATCGCCGGCTCGGGTGCCCACGGGGATCTCAACGCTCACATCATCGACGCAGTCAGATTCGTCACGGGCGAGGAGATCGTCACCATCGAAGGAGCGATCGAGCACACGTTCATCGAGGAGCGCGCCGTCCTCGAAGGTCAGACGGGTGGCGAGATCGCCGGCGCAGGTGCGAACACCACCGGAACAAAGGCGGCCAGCACCGTCGATGACGCCGTGTTGTTCCTCGCCCGCATGAGCGGCGGGGGAGTTGCCAGTTTCGAAGCAACTCGTCTCGCCACCGGTTACCACAACGCAAACCGCTTCGAGATCCACGGTGACCGGGGAGCCCTGCGGTTCAACTTCGAACGACTGAACGAGTTGGAGTTCTACGACCTGAGCAATGACGCTGCAGTGCAGGGGTGGACGACGATCGACGTCACCCGCGGTGGCGATGGCCATCCGTATGTCGCGGCCTGGTGGCCCGACAGCCACGGACTTGGCTACGAGCACGCCTTCGTCAATCAGGCCAGCGACATCTTGACCGTCATCGGTGGCGGAGCCCCGGTTGTTCCGCTTGTCGATTTCGCCGATGCGTTGATCACCCAGTGCGTACTTCACGCGGCGACTGAGTCAGCCCGGCATCGGGCGCCCGTCGCGATTGCCGAGATCTAGAAAGCGCCGAGACAGACACACGAAAGGGCCCACGATGTCCGACATCAAACAATTTGAGCCGAAGTTCATGCCGATTGGCGTGCTCACCGCCGCGCTGCAAGAGCTCACACCGCGCGAGCGACGCGACCCAGACCCCGATTTGGCAATCGAGGAATGGCTCGATTTCGCGGTGACCCTCGATGCCGACTGCATCGAGCTATCCGCCGCCCTGCATCCGTCGCTGGCCGACGTTCCTGCCGAAGCGATGCTCGACCCGGTAGCGAACACGCTCGATCTGCGCGAGCCCTTCGACGAGGTGCGGGCTAAGCGGGTTCTCGCAGCCATCGACGCAACAGGCGTTGCGATCGCCGACATCGGCTACTTCGACGACATGTTGCACGAGGATCCGGCGATTCGGCGCAAGAAGCACGATTTCATGCTCGCCGTCATGAACGCTGCATCTCTGCTCGGCGTACCTGCAGTGACGGGCTTCGTCGGGCGCAACCAGTCCAAGTCGATGGATCAGAACTTGATCGACTTCGAGGAGAGCTTCGTGCCCCTTCTCAAAGAGGCCAAAGCCCGCGGGCTGCAGTATCGCGTCGAGCAGTGCCCGATGCCCGGGTGGACGCCCGGTGACAACTTCCACAACAACATCGCCTATGCACCAGGAACGTGGATCGCGCTCCACCAGATCGCCGAGCGCAACGGCGTCGGCGATCAGTTCCGCGTCCACTACGACCCGTCGCACGCGATCCTCATGGGTCAAGACACCCGGTCGATCTTCCAGTACCTCAAGGACGCCGGCTATGGCTTCCTCATCGCCGGCATGCACGTGAAAGGCCAGGTGATCCACTCCGAGGGGGTTGCCGGCTGGGGCTACGGCGGCCAGACCGTGCAACGCGGTGACTGGGTCGACGGCGCGGTCTCGTCGAACCCTGCCGATCTGGGCAACGCATGGAAGAAGCAGACGGTGCTGTGCGAGCACGAACTTCCCGGCACGGCCCGCCACGATCCGCTCGCCTATCTGCAGAACCGCACCGTCGATTGGCTCGATCACCAGCTCGCGGCGCGTGAGTTGCTCGACTTCGATCCAACCACAACTCCGTTGATCGTCGAGCACGAGTACGGCGCTGCTCGCGTGCAGGACAAGGCGCTCTTGCAACCAATTCTGGCGGCGTCAATGGCGTTCACCCGTCACATCGACCGAGCAGCCGCATCGATGTTCGCGTTGCAGGCCGAGGTGTTGGCCGCTCAGGGGATTCCAGTTCAAGGCGTCGGCCGTGAGGCGTATAGGAGCTGATGATGAAAGCGGTCTATGTCGTCGGCACGCTCGACACCAAGCGTGAGGAGTTGGCGTACGTCCGCGACGTCGTCGAGGCAACCGGCTCGGTCGCGGTGCTCGTCGATGTCGGAACGACCGATCATCAGTCGAGTGCCGACGTGAAGGCCGGCGAGGTTGCCAGTCATCACCCGGACGGTGCGGCCGCCGTCGTCTCGACGGATCGCGGGGAGGCGGTCGGTGCGATGGCGGTGGCATTCGAGGCGTACGTCCGCGCCAACGAATCATCGATCGGTGGCATCATTGGCATCGGTGGATCCGGCGGTACGGCGATCATCACGCCCGGAATGCGCGCCTTGCCCGTCGGCCGGCCGAAGGTGATGGTGTCGACAGTCGCATCCGGCAACGTCGCGGCATATGTCGGGCCTGCGGATATCGCAATGATGTACTCCGTCACCGATGTCGCCGGGCTGAATCGAATCTCGCGCCAGGTCCTCGGAAACGCCGCCAACGCCATTGCCGGAATGGTCAAGAACCCGGTGCCGGCGAGCGCGTCGGACCTGCCGGCGATCGGCCTGACGATGTTCGGTGTGACCACGCCGCTCGTCACCCAACTCGTCGACGCGCTGAAGACCGAGTACGACCCGCTCGTGTTCCACGCGACGGGCACGGGTGGCCAGTCGATGGAGAAGTTGGTCGATTCAGGAATGGTGACCGCGGTGCTCGACATGACCACTACGGAGG
>DATAJN010000603.1:0-2169 GCA_036262105.1 Ilumatobacteraceae bacterium | reverse complement strand
AGGCCCCCATCGAGGCGATCCACAACGAAGCCTTCAACGTCGGCCGAAACGGTGAGAACTTCACGATTCGTGAAGTCGCCGAAACCGTGAAGGCGGTCGTGCCGAACTGCGAGCTCGCCTTCACCCCCGGCGCCTCGGCTGACACACGCAACTATCGAGTCGATTTCACCAAGATCTCGACGAAGTTGCCTGGCTTCGAGCCATCGTGGACGTTGCGAAAGGGTGTCGAGGAGTTGTACGAGGCGTTCACTCGTGCGTCACTGACGGAAGGTGAGTGGAAGGGATCGCGGTACTACCGCCTACCGACGGTCCGTAGCCTTCAAGAACGGGGCATCATCGACGGCGACCTGCGTCGCTTCGTCGCCCTGCCTCACTAGTCCTTGCCCGCAGGCGGCGCTGGCGAGTGGCCGAGCTTCAGCCGGAGGCGAGCTCGGCTTGGTGCTTGGCGACCATTTCCTCGACGGCTTTCATGTTTCGATCGGCAAGCTCCGGCCGCGACTCCACGGCACGGGCCTTGGCGTTCAGCGTGCTCCTCGCCTGACCCTGGAACTCGGGCATCACTCGCTGCGCGATCAGCTCGTAGCTGCGATGCGTCGCTACGGGATTTGCCCATTCGTGGGCCAGCTGCATGTAACAGCCGAATCCGCCCGACTGCTTGGTGAGCCGGTCGATCTGCTCGACCGCCATGTCGGCAGTGCCGATCGAGCCCAGCCCGCTCTCGTTGACGAAGTCGATCATCTCCCTGACGTTGTCGCCACCGACCGCCATCTGCGGGAAGGCGGCAACCCTTTGGAAGTAGTTGAACCACTGGACGATTCCGAACTCGACGTTCTTGTACGCCTGCTCCTTCGTCTCGGCGATGTGCATCATGCCGAC
The DNA here is from genome assembly GCA_036262105.1 of Ilumatobacteraceae bacterium. Lineage (GTDB taxonomy): Bacteria > Actinomycetota > Acidimicrobiia > Acidimicrobiales > Ilumatobacteraceae > JAENVT01. The sequence goes on along the minus strand of DATAJN010000603.1, from coordinate 1,293 downwards.
GAGCCGCCATTGGTTGCGATCGGCGGCGGTGGCGAACTTCGCTGCTCGTTCCTCCATCACGTCCCAGTGCAGGCCCAACAGGTCGAAGCCCTCCGACTGCGTTGCCCCGATCGAGAGCAGGCCGATGCCATAGCGGCCGGCGAGACGAGGGCCGGACGGCGAAGCGACCGCCGGCACGGCAACGTCGAACAGCGGGTTCGAATAAGGACGGAGATGCAGGCGCGCATCGACCAGGTTCCAGGTCGTTGTCTGGCTGCTCACCGGCTCGTCGCTGCGCAGCAGCTTCATGATCACATCGATGCCCTCTTCGAGCAGCGGACGGGTCTCGGTGGGATCGAGCCCGAGCATGATCGCGTCGGTCGGAAGCGAGCCTGGCCCGAGGCCGAGCATGAGCCGGCCGCGGGTGAGGTGATCGAGCAACACGGCACGCTCGGCGACCATGTAGGGGTTGTGGTAGGCGACGCTCGTGACGCCGGTGCCCAACTTGATGTGCCGTGTGCGTTCGGCGGCGGTGGCGATGAAGATCTCCGGACAGGCGATGATCTCGCTGCCCGCGGAATGATGCTCGCCGATCCATGCCTCGTCGTAGCCAAGCTTGTCGAGGTGCACGATCAGGTCGAGGTCGCGCTCCAAGGCGAGCGTCGGGTTCTCACCCGCCGGATGGAACGGGGCCATGAATATTCCGAAGCGAAGACGGTCGGACATGAGAGCTCCTCGGTTGATGTAGTGGGATCTATCGCGCCGCGGCGCTGCCCGAACTGCCGCCGCCTGCCGCGGTTCCCTTCAATGCCACCGCCTTGACCTTGCTGACGAGGTTGTTGGGAAGGATCTCGTCGTGATCGTGCGTAGCGACAAATCGACCGCGGCCGGCTGTGAGCGAGCGAAGGTCGAGGGCGTAGCGAATGATCTCGGAGGTCGGCACCAGTGCCGACACCTCCTGCTCGCCGTGCTCGCCCGCGGATGTGCCGATGACACGCCCCCGACGAGTGTTGAGATCGGCCAGCACGTCGCCCTGGTACGACGACGGGATGGTCACCTTCAACAACGAGATCGGTTCGAGGACGACCGCGCCGGCCCGACCGAGTGCCTCTTTGAACCCCGACGCCGCAGCGTTCTTGAAGGCCATGTCGGACGAATCGACCGAGTGGTACTTGCCGTCGTAGCACTCGACTCGCACGTCGACCACAGGAAAGCCGTGCGCGCCGCCGGTCGTCATCGCTTCTTCGACGCCCTTCTGCACTGCGGGGATGTAGTTGCGCGGGATCGCCCCGCCGACGATCGAGTCGACGAACT
>DATAJN010000602.1:0-3961 GCA_036262105.1 Ilumatobacteraceae bacterium | reverse complement strand
TTCAAGATCACCGTCAACAACTCCGGCCCCTCGGGCGTCACATCGGCGACCTTCACCGACACGATCTCAAGCGGGGCAGGTGGCATCACCTGGACCTGCTTGTCGAGCGGCAGCGCAAACTGCCCGCCACTCAGCGACCCGCACTCCGGCAACATCAACACGACGGTCGATCTTCCGAAAGATGGCACCGTGATCTTCATGGTCACCGTCACGTCGGGTACGAACCTCACGAACCATGCAACGATCGCCAGCAGCGTCTCCGATCCGAACTCGGCCAACAACTCACAAGACGACGGCCCGGTCTCGGTCGTTTGACCAGCCCCTCAGCGGGGGTCGTACAGGAAGTTGCGCAACAGGTCGTGGCCGCAACCGGTGAGGATGCTCTCCGGATGGAACTGCACTCCCTGAACAGGTAGGTCGCGATGGCGAACACCCATCACGACATCCCCCGAGGTCGCCGTCACCTCGAGACACGCGGGCATCGTTGCCGGATCGATCACCAAGCTGTGGTAGCGCGTCGCGGTCAATGGCGACGGCAAGTCGTGGAAGATGCCGAGCCCACGATGTTCGATCGGTGAGGTCTTGCCGTGCATCAACCATGGCGCTTGCACGATCGACCCGCCGTAGGCGTAACCGATTGCTTGATGACCGAGGCACACACCGAGAACCGGCACGCCGCGTCCGGCGAATGCCGGAACGACCTCACAGATGATGCCCGCATCTTCCGGTCTCCCCGGTCCGGGAGACAGCAGCACCGCATCGGGTTGCAACGCAAGCGCTTCGTCGACAGTCAGTTGATCGTTGCGCACCACGATGGGATCGGCGCCAAGTTCTCCGAGGTACTGCACGAGGTTGTACACGAAGCTGTCGTAGCTGTCGATCACCAGTACCCGCTGTGCCACCACGGCATCAGCCTGCCTCAGCACTGCCGGTCGTGTCGAATGTGTTGTTTGGCCTATGCTCTCCCGCCGTGGCTCCCCCGAAACGCAAGACATCCGGTCGTGTGACCCCGAAGGGCACACGACCCGGGCAGGTGACTACGACCCACGAGCCGGTCGCTACGTCGACCGCGGGAGTCTCGGCGTCGTCGCGCTACACACCGCCGACCCCGAAGGAGTTCTACGAGAGCCCGCGGTGGGTTCCGATCCTGATGCTCACCTTACTGGCGATCGGTGTGCTGGCGATCCTGTCGCGCTACGTCATCTGGGACACCACCAACACACCCGTGCTGGTGGGCCTGGCGTTCTTGCTGGCCGGCCTGTGGGTGGCGACGAAGTGGCGTTGACTCAACTCACACACTTGTAGTTTCCGCACATACTTATCCACAGGCTGTGGAGATATCAGTCGTAGAGCGGGGCGACGATGTCCATGTCTTCGAGGCAGTGCCGCGGCGGCGGTGGGTCCTCGTCCGGGGCCAGCGTGAGCTTGATTTCCAGGCCGCACACGCTGCAGCGGTACCTGACGTTGACCTTGCGCAGCTCACCCGCAGGTGGAGGTGCGGGCATTGGGGTGTTGAAGCTCCTCAGCAGGCCAATACCGCTTTTCCACAGGACGTAACCGATCCCGATCCCGCCCATCACCCACAGGACCGTCGACAACGCCGGCATCATCCTCAGGCTATCCATGAGGTTCCATCCCCACTCCGCGACCGGACGTGGCCCGCCTGGGCGCGATTCAGGAGCTCCCAATTCCGCTGATGCGCACAAGCAACCTCGATGGGCTCGACACCCGAATCACGCGTTCTGAAAGCGCGCCCAAGCGAACGAGGCGTTGGGTTAGCCGAGGCGTTCGATGATGGTGGCGTTGGCCATGCCGCCGCCTTCGCACATCGTCTGTAGGCCGTAGCGTCCACCCGTGCGTTCCAGTTCGTTGAGCAGCGTGGTCATCAGTCGCGCTCCGGAGGCACCCAGCGGGTGACCGAGGGCGATGGCCCCACCGTTGACGTTGACCTTGGTCATGTCCGGGTGAAGCTCTTTCTCCCAGGCCAACACCACCGACGCGAAGGCTTCGTTGATCTCGATCAGATCGATGTCTTCGATCGACAGACCGGCGCGTGCCAACAGCTTTTCGGTGGCTGGAATCGGAGCCGTCAGCATCATTCGCGGATCGGCACCGGCCAGCGAGAAGTTGACGAAGCGAGCGCGCGGCGTGATCCCGAGCGACGCTGCTTTCTCCTCACTCATGATCAACATCGCCGAGGCGCCGTCGGTGATCTGCGAGGAATTGCCGGCTGTGACTCGACCACCTTCCTCCTCGGTGCGAAACACGGGCTTCAACTTGGCCAACGATTCCATGGTCGTCTCGCGCAACCCCTCGTCGACCGACATCATCTCCCCGCTAGTGCCCAGAATCGGCAGGATCTCCCGCTGGAACCGGCCCTCGGCCGTCGCCCGCGCCGCGTTCTGCTGCGAGCGCACGCCGAACGCATCGAGGTCCTCTCGTGAGAGACCCCACTTGTCGGCGATCAGCTCGGCGGATATTCCCTGCGGGACAAGGCCGCCGCTCGGCGCATAGCGGGCCCCGACCTTCGGGCCGAACGGGAACCCGAACTTGCCGTCGACCATCGAAGCACCCATCGGCACTCGGGTCATGACCTCGACACCGGCCGCGACGACGACGTCGTAGGCCCCGGCGATCACTCCCTGTGCGGCGAAGTGGGCGGCCTGCTGACTCGACCCGCACTGACGATCGATCGTGGTGCCGGGCACCGAGTCGGGCCAGCCGGCAGCCAGCACGGCGTTGCGACCGATGTTGACGGCTTGCTCACCGACCTGCATCACACATCCCATCACGACGTCGTCGATGATCCCCGGGTCGACTCCGGTGCGATCGATGAGGGCGCGCAGGGTCTCCGCGGCGAGGTCGACCGGGTGCCAGTCCTTGAGCCTTCCGTTGCGGCGTCCAAGTGGTGTGCGAATGGCATCGACGATGACGGCTGTGGGCATGAAGGACCCCTTTGATGGGTGGACGGTTGCAGTCTGCAACGTGTCGGTCCCGAACCTCAAACCGAAACGGCTTGGGAGCCGACCCCCACCCGACGTGAGAGACTTTCTCCATGCCCCACGCGTCGATCGAAGCGGTTCACAACGCGGTCGTCGGCACGACAGCGCCACAGATGTTCCTGAAGTTGGCAGCTGCACGTCCCGACCTCCCGGCCCTGCATTCGATGCGTTCGGACGCCCCCGGATCGTGGAACGTGTGGACGCTGCACGACTACGTCGACGCCACCGCAAAGGCGGCCGCCGGCCTGCAAGTCGTCGGCCTTGGGCCGAATGAGCGGATCTTGCTCATGGTGCGCAACCGTCCGGAGTTTCACTGGTTCGACCTCGCTGCCCAGTTCCTGCGAGCCACGCCCGTGAGCATCTACAACTCGTCCTCGGCGGAGGAGGTGCAATACCTCGCCGAACATGCCGAAGCACGGATCGCCATCATCGAAGACATCGGTTTCCTCGAGCGATTGCTGAGCGTGCGCGACCAGTTGCCGGTGCTCGAGCAGATCTACGTGATCGATCCTCCCAGCAACGGCTGCCCGGTCGGTGTGCAACCCGCATCGGTGTTGATGGACAAAGGCTCAGCGGATCTCGCCGCGCTGGCCACCCTGATCGAGCCCGACGACATCGCCACCCTGATCTACACCAGTGGAACCACCGGCCCACCCAAGGGCGTGATCATCACCCACTACAACGTGGTGTACACGGTCGAGGCCTTGCGCCAGTGCTTCGGCCTCGACAGCTTCGCCGGCCGGCGTGTCGTCAGCTACCTGCCGATGGCGCACATTGCCGAGCGGATGATGAGCCACTACCAGGCCATCATCCTCGGTTACTCCGTGTTCTGCTGCCCCGATGCGAACCAGCTGTCCTCGTACCTCAAAGAGGTTCATCCGGAAATCGTGTTCGGCGTGCCGCGGGTGTGGGAGAAGATCTACAACGGTGTCAACGCGGCGCTCGCCAGCGACCCGGCC
>DATAJN010000601.1:0-4078 GCA_036262105.1 Ilumatobacteraceae bacterium | reverse complement strand
GCTCGTCATGTTGTCGATCGCGACCGCCGAGTCGAGAGCTGCGGCGCCCACCTCGCTCGAGTTGTTGAAGCGGAGGTTGTAGGTGACCGGGTCGCCTGCACGGACGTAGAAGCCGCCGACTCCGACGCTCTTGTCACCGTTCACCGAGGTGATCGGTCCACGCAGACCCGTGTTCCGCGACGACGTGCCGAGGGACGAGGCGTCGTACGTACCCGTTGCCGTGTTGGTCTTGACGACGCCGAACACGTTGTTGAGCGCGGGGTCTTCGGTGTACGACACGGTCTGGGTGACCTGGAGGCAGTTGCTCACGATCGGCCACGGATGATTCGACGAGTTGAAGGTCCATGTGACGACGTCGGTGGTTCCGTCAGCCGGGTCGTGCGCGGGGGTCGTGCCACCGTTGCTGGCCGACACGAAGTGTGCTCCGGCCGGAAGCAGGTCGCTGAGGGTGAACGACGCCGGGAACGCGGATGCCGGGGTAGCGGCGCACGCCTTGATCGTGTAGGTGCCGTTCGCGCCGAGGAGGAGGGTGAGGGGCCCGCTCTTGGTGACCGACCAGTTCGGTGCGGTACCTTGAACGAACGACGACACGGTCAGCGGAGCGCCGAGGGACGAGGATGTTGCCACGTTGTCGAGCTGTGTCACACCAACCGGGAACATGTTTTGCGGAGCGATCGCAGAAAATGTCAACGAGTAGGTCGAGCCGGGCGCCGACGTCGAGTTCAACGTGCCTGTGACATGCACGTTGGTGCCGCTGCCGGTGAAGGCCGGGCCGGATTGCCAAATGCCGACGGTGCCGCTCGGCGTTCCCCACGACGTGACCTGTGCAAGGTTGCCGAACACGTCTGTGAACTGAGGGAGAAGATCGTCGATGGTCGCACCATCGCACGTGCCGCTTATCGAACTGTCGCAGGAGAAGCCGATCGTGTAGGTGAACGTTTGGCCGGGGGTCTCTGGTGATCCGGCTGATGACGTCGGTAAGACGTTCAGCGTCTGCAGGTTGATGTCGCTGGGCAGGGCGAGCGCAACCGGTGCCGAGACAGTGGGCGCAACGACCACGGTTGCCGCCACCAGCGCCGCCACGAACATCGCACTCGAGGCACGGCGGCAGAGCTGCCACGCGTTCGCCAGAACCGAGGTGGTCTGAGCCTTCATATCCGCCACTTCCGATCTCTCTGCAGGTCAGATCGGCAATGTGTCCTGCGCCGACCGCTGTGGTCCGCGCGCTGCGGACCTCAGTTCACATCGGCAGGAAACTGCTCTTGCTGAAGTCTTGATACTCCGCAACACAATTAGTAGATGTCCTAGAGTCCGAGCAGCTGGTTGTAGGCCATCAACCTGAACTGGAGCATGAGAGTTTGGGGGGTCCGATGAATCCCCCCACCTCGTCCTTGGGCGCGAATCTTGAACCTGGCCGTCCACATCCTCGCCCATTGATGTGTCTTGGGCGCCACAGCGGAAACAACAGTTCGGGAAACGCGCCCATTGAACGTGAGCGTCGCGGCCTGTCGCCGACGAGTACATCGGGCGACTGATCCGTGCCGAGGCCGGCGGCGAATGAGCATCGTCACCATCTGGGAGGATGAAAATGCGCCGTATTGTTGCCATAGTCGCCGTGCTCGTCGGAGTCGTGTTGGTGGGATTCACGTTCTCTGAACACCTGTTCGGCCGTTCCCACGATGCACAGAAGATCGCAGACCACTACCGACCGTTGATGTCGACCCAGGGTCTCGCCGACCTGCGCAATGGGTTCGAGTCGGTCAAGGCTGCGGGCGCTGAACTCGGCACCGGCGCTCTGCCCCGCCTGCAGCGCGAGCTCGGCATGGACCAGCAGCAATTCAACGCATACCTGGCTCAGAACATGCCTGGAATCAAGGCGTTCAACGATCAAGCGCCGGGCGTCGTCGCCCTCGTCGACCCCGTCATCGGGAAGATGGAGGCGGCCCGCTCCGACTACCACCGAGCCGACCAGATCCCAACCGGATTCCTTGGTCTGAACAGCGCGCCCTGGCTGTTTCTCGGCTTGGCAAGCATCCTGATCGCGATCGGCGTGTGGGGAATCGTCCGGCCGTCCGTGCGGTCAACCGTGGCTCTCGCGGTGATCGGGCTCGGTCTCGCCGTGGCCCCGATCGCAATCGGCATCCCCGGCAAGATCGACGCAGCCGTCCGCGTGACCCGGCTCGGAGGCGTCGGTCTGGCCCCGGCAACCGGCCAGAAGGCGGTCGGCGCCACAGCCTTGTTCGACGGCATGGCGACCGATGTCGCCACCAAGCTGGCGCCAGCCCTGACCGCCACGTCGGGCGCAGCCAATACATTCGCCACCGACTTCCCGGCACTGGCCACATTCACGACCAGTTGGCGCTCGAGCATCTCTGCCCAGTCCCATGCGCTCAGCGACAGCCAGGTCGCGTTAGCCCCAACCTTCGCGAACGCCAACAAGATTCCGCTGCGGCCCATCCCATGGTTGTTCATCATCTCCGGTGCGTTGTTGGCCCTGCTCGGCATGACGAGCGTGACGCCGCGCTGGCGCACGAACGACGCAATGGTGCCCGCCACCTTGCCGCTCGCGAGCTAGCGAACAAACTTGAGGCCCGCATTGCATATTGCACCCCGAGCGACTGGGCATTCGGTGCGGCCCGGGCGTGGTTCAGGTGAGTTGCTGGATGAGCGTGTCTGCGACCCATTGCTCGTAGCGGTCAGGGGTCCAGCCTCGATCGGTGACGAGGAGGCGGTAGACCTCGGGAGACATGAGCGCGTGCACACGGTCGGCCGCGTCGCGGACCTTCAGTCCGACGCGGAGCTTCTGCTTGCGGTGCAGTGCTTGCACGATCTGCTCTTGCCCGCGATCCCGCTGCTGATTGAGTGTTCCGACCAGTACGGCCGCTTCGACATCGGAGTCAGCTGCGCGACTGAGCACGCTGTAGAGGTCGTTGGTCCGCTGGTTGATCTGTGTCGTAACCGCAGCGAAGCCAGCGAGCACCTTGTGCGGATCGGGTTCGGCGAAGAGTGAAGTGACGTTGGGACGCTCTTGCACTGCGACGGGTTCATCGTCGCCTGCGATGGAGGCGTCGAAGAGCACTTTCAGAATCCCGAGCTTCGATGAGAACAGCCGATACACCGTTGGTTCCGGCACGTCCGCGCGTCTGCTGATGGCCGCAATGGTGGTCGTGGCGTAGCCACCCTCGATGAACAGGCTGCGTGCTGCGTCGATCACCGCTCGCCGTGCGAGCCGGGTTCGGGCTTGTCCCCTTCCCTGCGAACTGTTCTTGACTCCCTCGGGCATAAATTGATAGTATCACTCTCAAATCGAGAGTTCAACTGTGGCTGAGTGTCCGGTGCCCGGCGGAGTTGCTCTCGTGGGAGAAGGAACGATGAAGACCATGACGTGTCAGCAACTCGGCGGGGCGTGCGACTTCGCGCACAGCGGTGCGACCGCCGACGAGGTGATCAAGGCGCAGGACCGACACCTGAAAGACGCCGTCTCGGCAGGCGACACGGCGCACGAAGAAGCGCTCAAGGCGATGAAGGGCCGGTGGCGGCACCCGATGGCCTCGATGGGTTGGTACAAGGGCGTGAAGAGCACCTTTGCTGCTCTTCCCGAGAACTGACCGCATCACACAGGGAGTCCGCCAACGACTCGATTGGAAGTCGACAGTGAGCTGTCTCATCATCGCGGTATTCGTCTCCTCGCACCGTCCACTTCGATTGGAGTCGGCACGATGTTCAGCTCGTCGGCGCGTGATCGAGCAGGTGCCGATTCTTGGTGATCGGGCCAAGGACAGAGCGGCTCCGCGGCCGCCGACGAGAACGCCTCGAATTCGGGGCCAGCGGCGCGAGTCGCCGCAACTATGTGCGGGCGCGAGCACTTGCCTAAGGCGGCTAGCTGAACAGCTTCTTGGCGATCACGATTCTCTGGATCTGGTTGGTGCCTTCGTAGATCTGCGTGATCTTGGCATCGCGCATCATCCGCTCGACCGGAAACTCGGTGGTGTAGCCGTAACCGCCGAGGAACTGCACGCAGTCGGTTGTCACTTGCATGGCCACGTCGCTGGCGTAGCACTTGGCCATCGCCCCGGCC